>JAAYEH010000601.1 GCA_012728855.1 Rhodopirellula sp.
AACTTATAAGCATCGCCTGCAGAGGGGTGTTGACCAGTCTGCCGCAAGGGCGTATATTCAGAACGTGTTTTGAAAAACATAGTCGAAACGGGGGCGTATAAACTAGCTGCGTCCCCGTTTCGCCCCCTGGGACGACAGCGGGCAACGGCGGAGAAGGAATCGTCGACAAAGCGCAACGAACGACACCGAGGACTAGCCGCACGCTCGTCATGGCTCGCGGATCTTCCCCCGCCGGCCCAGGGTATCGCTCACGCTGCCGTCAACAACCCAACAGCGGGGTAGTCGGCGGTTTCCACCCGGTTGACAGCAACCAGCAAAAACCAATAATAACGCTTGTCTTTCCCCGCAAGTGGGGCCGCAGTCCGAGGGACTTCCCATGCCAGCCGAGTCCGGCAGCACCGTTTTCACGATCGACGAATTGGCCGAGTACCTGAAAATCTCGAAATCGACGCTTTACAAGCTCGCACAGGAGGGCAGCATCCCCAGCCAAAAAGTCGGAAAGCACTGGCGTTTCCATAAGGACGCCATCGACGAGTGGCTCCGCCAGAGAGGCCCAATCGCCCCGCCGCCGAAAAGTGATTCCGAAACGTAACCCTATTCGTTGATTTTCCCTGACATAGACCGCAACCATAACCCTTTGCCGACCGCCCCGTCGCAGAGTCCTCATGAAACTGACGCAGTACCACGCCAAGTACATCGCCCACGAATTGACGCGGCGATGTGCTTCCGACAGCGTTGAACGGCTCACGGCGGTTCTCTCCGATGCCCAGGTCGATCTCAACCCCCATCAGATCGAAGCGGCACTATTCGCGTTCCGAAACCCGCTCTCCCGGGGTGCCATCCTGGCCGACGAAGTCGGCTTGGGCAAGACCATCGAGGCCGGCCTGCTGGTCTCGCAAAGCTGGGCCGAAGGCAAACGCCACATCCTGGTCATCGTGCCGGCCAATCTGCGGAAGCAGTGGGGTCAAGAATTGGCCGACAAGTTCTTCCTCCCTTCGGCAATCCTTGAGGCCCGCACGTTCAACGAAGCCATCAAGGCCGGCAATTTGAACCCATTCGAGCAGAACACGATCATTATTTGCTCGTACCAGTTCGCCCGGAAGATGGAGCCTTATGTCCGCCAGACCCGTTGGGATCTGGTCGTCATCGACGAAGCCCACCGGCTGCGGAACGTCTACAAGCCGACCAACAAAATCGCCAACTCCATCAAGCAATCCGTGGCCCCCTTCCGCAAGGTGCTGTTGACCGCCACGCCGCTGCAAAACTCGCTCTTGGAACTCTACGGGCTGGTCAGCATCATCGACGACTACACCTTCGGCGACCTCAAGACCTACCGCAGCCGCTTCACCCGGCTTGGCAACGACGACGATTTCAAGGAACTCAAGGACCGGCTCAGCCCAATCTGCAAACGCACATTGCGGAAGCAGGTGTTGGAATACGTCAGGTATACGAACCGCCATGCACTGGTGCAGGAATTCGTCCCCACGCCCGAGGAACAGCGGCTTTACGACGTGGTTTCCGAATATCTCCAGCAGCCGACCCTCTACGCCTTGCCGGCCAGCCAACGCTCCCTGATGACGCTCATTCTGCGGAAGCTGTTGGCGTCATCGACCTACGCAATTTCCGACACGCTCAGCGGCTTGGCTTCCAAGCTCGAAACGGCCGCCGCCCAGGCCGAGAAGGTTGACGCCCCGCCAGAGCAACTTGCCGAGAACTGGGAAGAGATTGACGAACTGGCTGACGAATGGGAGCCGGACGAGGAAACCAACGGCAAGCCAGAGCAGCCGCAGTACACGCCCGAGCAGCTTGCCGAAATGCGGCAAGAGACGGACAAGCTCAAGACCTTTCACGCTCTGGCCCGTTCCATTGTCAAGAACTCAAAGGGCGAAGTGCTGTTGACTGCCCTTCGCCGTGGCTTCGCGGCTGCCGCTGAAGCCAAGCAGGGCCACAACGGAGCCGCACTCCAGCAAAAGGCACTCATCTTCACCGAATCCCGCCGCACCCAGGAATACTTGTTCCGAATCCTGGAGCAGACCGAGTTTGCCGGCAAGGTCATGGTGTTCAACGGCACGAACACCGACCCGAAGTCGAAGGCAATCTACCAGGGGTGGATCAAGAAACACGCCGGCACCGATCGTGTCTCCGGCTCGCCGGCCGCCGACATGCGGGCCGCACTGGTTGACTACTTCCGCGACGAGGCGGCCATCATGATCGCCACCGAGGCCGCCGCCGAGGGTATCAACCTCCAATTCTGCAATCTGGTGGTCAACTACGACCTGCCGTGGAATCCCCAACGCATCGAGCAACGCATCGGCCGCTGCCACCGCTACGGCCAGAAGTTCGACGTGGTTGTGGTCAACTTCCTGAACAAGGGCAACGCCGCCGACCAGCGGGTGTACGAACTGTTGGACGAGAAGTTTCGTCTTTTTAGCGGCGTGTTCGGGGCCAGCGACGAAGTGTTGGGGGCCGTCGAGTCGGGCGTGGATTTCGAGAAACGCATCGCCGCCATCTACCAGAAATGCCGCACGCCGGAGCAGATTCAATTCGAGTTCGATCAGCTTCAAAAGGAGCTCGACGACGACATTTCCGCCGGCCAGCGTGACGCCCGCGAGAAATTGCTCGACAACTTCGATCAGGAAGTCGTTGAAAAGGTCCGCATCCAGAGTTCCGGCCTGCTAGATCGCTTCAACCACCGGCTTTGGCTGCTTACGCGATATCTCCTGGCCGACTATGCCAAGTTCGATGGCGACGAGTACAGTTTCTATCTCACCCGCAATCCGTTCCCCGGCGAAACGATCCATCCCGGTCCGTATCGGCTCGGCAAGAACGTCGAAGACGCCAACACCTACCGCGTCGGCCATCCATTGGCCCGCCGGCTGCTGGACCAGGCAATGGCCCTGACACCGCCGCCGGCGGAGATCGTCTTCGACTATTCCGGCAGCGGAAAGAACATTGCAGCTCTGACTCGCCACGTCGGCCGTAGCGGATGGCTTGCCTGCTCCCGGTTGGAGATCAGGGCGTTGGAGAGCGAGGACGCCTTGATTCTGGTTGGCTTCACCGACGACCAAGAGCCGCTGGACGAAACGGCCTGCCATCGGTTGTTCGATCTGCCGGGCGACTGTCCCGATTTTCGTTCGACGAAAATGGGACCGTCCCCTTCTGTCTGTCCAGCGACGTTCCAAAGCCTGCTGTCCGCCGCCACGGACCGCCGTCAGACGGAATTGCTCGATGCACTGATGGCCAAGAACACGCAATGGTTCGACGCCGAAGTGGATAAGCTCTACCGTTGGGGCGAGGACGTGAAGCAATCGTTGGAGACGGAGATCAAAGACCTCGACCGGGAGATACGCGAACTCCGCCGTTCGTCGGTTCTCGCCCAATCGTTGCAGGACAAGTTGAACTTCCAGAAAGAAATCCGCGACCTTGAACGCCGCCGCACCGGCAAACGACGCGACCTCTTCAACGCCCAAGACTCCATTGATGCCCAACGTGACGACTTGATTGGCAAGGTTGAAGAGAAGTTGAAGCAGACTAGCTCCATCCAACCGCTGTTCACACTTCGATGGAGGATCACATGAAGACCCTCGTCGATCCAGGAACAACGACTCCTGTTACGCCACCCCCCTTGACGGAAGACGCTGCGGTTGACGCCTTGCGGTCTTTCTTTCGCAACAAGCCATTCTTGTTCTTTGGGACGGGGATGTCGTGTGCGTTAGATATTCGGTTTGGCATGTTCGCTCTAAAGGATGCACTGATTGCTGGCATTCAGAGATGTGCGTTGACAGCCGCACAGAAGATCGAATGGGACGCTGTCGTATCCGCACTCAATAATGGAACCGATCTGGAAAACGCCCTGAACTCCGTCAACGACCAAGACCTCCTGAAGATACTTACAGGACTTACCGGCGATTTCATTGCCGGGTTTGACAAGGACTACGCATATCGCATTGCGGCAGGCGAGTCGCAATGGCCGGCTACGGGGATCGTGAAACGGCTAGTTGATACACTTCCAGAGGGCGACCGCATTCTACATGCGTTGACGCCAAATTACGACATGCTGTTCGAATACGCCTGCGACGTTGTGGGCGTGTCTTACACCAACGGTCTATTTGGCGGCGTTGAGAGAAGAAAGGATTGGAAAGCGGTAGATCGAGCAATGCTTGAGCCGGAGCAAATCTGCCAAGGCCGTAAGATGCGGACCGTCTACAAACCCAGGAAGCACGTGCGTCTATACAAAGTGCATGGTTCCCTGAACTATTTCTTCCATCGAAACGCTGTCATAGAGAATGACGCATGGATGTGGAACCCGCCCGACTACGCCGAACGGGTAATGATTACACCTGGGCTTTCAAAATACCAGACGCTTCAGCGATACAGGCAGGAGCTTCTTCAGTCGGCCGATGCTGCGATAGACCGAGCCACACATTTTCTATTCCTCGGTTATGGATTCAATGACGGACATCTTGAGGAATACATCAAACGCAAGCTAATCACCCAGGCCAGTCATGGACTGGTTATCACAAGGGACTCGAATGAACGCATCGAATCCTTGCTTGCTCAGTCGGACAATCTGTGGCTTGTCTGCAAAATGGAAAACGAAGATGGGACACGTATCTACAACAAGCAATATCCAGACTGGCTGACGCTGCCCGGCAGGAGCCTTTGGGATATTTGCGAATTCACAAAACAAATCCTTGGAGGCTAATCATGGCGATCTTCACATTCGACGCATCTCATTCGCTTGGCAAGGTGCGTGCGGTGGATACCCGAAGGGTAAATGTCCAAGTAAACAACGATGAAGACCTTCGGAAAGCCCGTGTTGGCCAACTCGTAGCGCTTTCGCTTCCCGGTGCCGTTGAGGAGTGGCTGATCGGGATTATCGACAAGGTTATCAAGACGCCCGTTTTGGAAGAGCAGTCCATTATCGAGGCAACCGATTCAGATGAACCGCTGGCGATGGCTTTGCCACGCGAGAGCGTCCTTAATTCGGTCCAGTTGACGTTAGTCGGTACTGTTGGCCTGACTACGGGCAACAAGATGCGATTCTCTCGCTCCCTCGTACAGGTGCCCGAGATTGACGGAACATGCCACATCCTTCGGGACGCCCAGTTGCAAACATTCATGGGCCTACTCTCAGCGGAAGGCAAGACCGAACAATCTTTGGAGATCGGCCGATATACCATTGACGAAAGTGCCAAAGCGTATCTTGATGGCAACAAATTGTTCCAGCGTCATGCGTCTTTGCTTGGTAGTACCGGCTCGGGCAAGTCGTGGACAGTTGCATCTGTTCTTGAACAGGCTGCAAAGCTTCCGTCATCCAACTTGATTGTCTTTGACCTTCACGGTGAGTACCGCGAGCTGAGTTACGCACGCCACCTTCGGATACCTGGGCCAGAAGACCTGGGCAAGACGGATGATTCCTTGCTGTTCCTTCCTTACTGGCTTCTCAATGCCGAAGAATTGCAGGCCATGTTCATCGACCGGAGCGAGTTCAGTGCCCACAATCAGGTAATGGCCTTTCAAGATACCGTTGTTACTGAGAAGAAGAAGACTCTTGAAGAACTGAAGAAGACAGAGGTGTTGAACGCTTTTACTCTCGATAGCCCTGTCCCCTTTGATATTCAAAACGTCCTTGCCGAGTTGAAACGTCTAAATGAGGAAATGGTTCAAGGGTCTCGCGGGGACAAACAAGGCCCGTTCTATGGTCAATTCAGCCGCCTTCTTGTGCGACTGAACAGTAAAGTAAGTGACAAGCGATATGGTTTTCTCTTTCAAGCTCCGGCTTCCGAGCATCAATACGAGTCTATGGCCAAGATGGTTACACGACTCATGGATTACGCGACGGACAAGGCACAGATTAAGGTCATTGATTTTTCAGAAGTTCCCGCTGACATTCTTCCGGTCATCGTGGGCTTGGTCGCACGAATCATTTATCAGGTTCAGTTCTGGACTGATCGCGGCAAACGTCGCCCTATGGCTCTTGTCTGCGATGAAGCTCACCTGTATCTGCCCAAGAAGGACGGGAAAAATCCCGTGGAACAACGGGCCATTGAAAACTTCGAGAAGATCGCCAAGGAGGGACGCAAGTATGGCGTGGCTCTTCTCATCATCAGCCAACGTCCGTCGGACGTGAGTTCCACGATACTTAGTCAGTGCAACAACGTCATTGCCTTGCGTCTCAGCAATGGTGACGACCAGGCGACGGTGAGACGCCTCATGCCGGAAAGCCTTGAAGGTTTGATGGACACGCTGCCAATCCTCGACATTGGTGAAGCCTTGATCGTCGGTGACGCCGTACTGCTTCCAAGCAGGATTCGCATTCACCCACCCACTGAAAAACCGCTCAGTGCCACCATAGACTTTTGGAACGAATGGAACAAAAAGCCGGACAAACCGGATTTTGCGAAGGCTGTTGAGAATATGCGACGACAGAATCGAGCATAAGGAACGGAAGTAAGCATGGCGAAAAGCATTACCCGTTCGGAATGGAGGTTGTTCTAGATCATGGGCATTTATTCCCATCGCTGCCAGTTACGAAAGGCTGCCAAGGATGAGTTGGCGGACCTCCTGAACGATGCCACACGTGCGATCATCATTCACTATTCGTGTGAGAGCTTTTACGACCGTCCTGATGGAGCGTCGCCGCGAATTACGTCCATTGCGGTACGGAATCTTGCGAGTGGCCAAACTTCGTCATTCTCCATTCATCAAATCGCTGAACGCCAGAACGTGCCACGCGATGAGATTGAGACAAAATACAACGCACTTGAGAAGACGATGCTGGAGGAGTTTTACAGCTACGTTGAGGCACGCAAGGACTATCGCTGGGTCCATTGGTGTATGCGAAATGTGAATTATGGCTTTGCAGCGATTGCTCATCGCTGTAAGGTGCTAGGCGGAACACCTGTAGATATACCTGAATCACGGCTCTACGACCTTGCTCGCATTCTAATCGACCTTTTTGGCCCTGGCTATGTCGGCCATCCGCGACTTACTCAACTCATGGAGGTTAATTCCATTAGCAACCTGGATTTTCTGACAGGTGCAGACGAGGCAGATGCGTTTGTTAAGAAGCAGTACGTCAGGCTTCACCAGTCGACACTCCGCAAGGTGGACGTCATGAGCAATATCATTGGTCGCCTTGCAGCCGGGACACTTAAGACGCAAGCCAGAAAGCGTGAGATTTATGGATCGTGGATTGGCTATTGTACTGAAATTGTGCGTGACCATCCCGCTACTGTGATCATCACGCTTCTTGCCTCGATCGCAAGCATTGTTGGCTTGTTGTTGTATTTCTTTCCAAGAAAAGGGTGATGATGGCGAAAAGCAATACACGTTTGGAATTGACATGGATCGGCAAGGAGAATCGGCCGAAGTTGGAGCCGAGGGTTCTTGTTGAGGACGCGGAGAAGTCGTATCACGCCGCCCGGCGGGTCAGCGAAAACGACATCTTCGATAATCGGCTCATCTTTGGCGACAACCTCCTTGCCCTCAAGGCCCTGGAACAGGAGTTCACTGGCAAAATCAAGTGCATCTATATCGACCCGCCGTACAACACAGGCAATGCGTTTGAACATTACGACGACTCGGTTGAACATTCGCTTTGGTTGTCCCTGATGCGTGATCGAATTGAAATCCTGCGAAAGCTACTTAGGCCCGACGGGTTCTTTTGTTGTCATATTGATGACTCGGAGGGGGCCTACCTGAAGGTAATGCTGGATGATCTTTTTGGCCGGGCACACTATATGACGACGCTATTCGTTCAGGTTCGTTACCCTGAAAAAACGCTCAAGCAAGACATGGCTTTTCACAAAGAAATTGAGCAGGTACATGTGTACCGCAAGGACTATGGTGCAGCCCCCATCCAGAACAGCAAGTCCTCGTCATTCGACAAGTTCATTCACTATATTCGAGAGCTATCCCCCGGTAAGGAAACTGTCATTGGAGGCAAACGGACTGTTATCTTCAAGCCGGGGCAGTACGAGATAGTCAAGGGTGAAGGTAGTGCTGACGGACTGAAAGAGATTTGGGCAACCGGCACCATCCTTGACGGCAACTCCTCGGGGCGTTTCTTTCGCGATTACTTGGCTGGACGAGCAGAAAAAGACGGACTTGGCGTGCTTTATCGGGTTGATGGTATTGGAGACGACAGATTCGATCATCGGTATTTCACGGGGCCGCGTCGTTCGGGAGCAACAAAAGGAAAGTATTTCCAGGGTGTACCTGCCAGCCAATTAGATAATCCTGATGAGGTAGCCCGGTCACCGATTGAGAACTTTTATGACTATGCGTCGTATTTTGGCAATTGCCGTCACGAGGGTGGGGTGGAATTTCGGAGCGGAAAAAAACCCGAGATGTTGCTCAACACAGTTCTGAAGCATTTCTCAGGTTCTGGCGACTGGGTGCTTGATTCATTTGCTGGCTCGGGAACTACTGGTGCTGTGGCCCACAAAATGGGACGCCGTTGGATCATGGTGGAACTTGGTGAGCACTGTCACACGCACATCATCCCGCGTATGAAGAAGGTGATCGACGGCGACCAGGGCGGGATCAGCAAGGCGGTCAACTGGAAGGGAGGCGGCGGGTTCAGGTATTATAAGGTCGGGCCTACGCTGATAGTCAATGATGAATGGGGCAATCCGGTCATCAACCCGGCGTTCAACGCGGCGATGCTGGCCGAGGCCATGTGCAAGCTGGAGGGTTTTCAGTTCGATCCGAACGCCGAGGTCTATTGGCAGCAGGGGCGTAGCTCGGAAGCGGACTTCATCTACGTGACCACCCAGACCATGACCAAGGAGATGCTGACCAAGCTGAGCGACGAGGTGGGGCCGAACCGGAGCCTGCTGATCTGTTGCAGTGCCTTCCGCTGCAAGGTGGACCAGTTCGAGAACCTGACGGTCAAAAAGATTCCCAAGGCGGTGCTCAAGAAGTGCGAATGGGGGCACGACGACTATTCGCTGGAAATCAAGAACCTGCCGGCCCCGCCGCCGGAAAATGAAAGCTCACGCGGAGACGCGGAGACGCGGAAGGGAGAAAAAGGGGGGAAGGCGGGGAGAAAGTTCGGGAAGGGAAAAAACCGGCCTGACGAACCGCTGCTTTTTGATTTGGAGGGAGATGCTGATGAATGCAAACAACAATAACCGCGTCTCCGCGACTCCGCGTGAGATCGACGACATTACCGGTGAAATCGTCGATGCCGCGTTCAAGCTGCATACCGGCCTTGGCCCGGGCTTGCTGGAATCGGTTTATGAAACGGTTCTCGCCCGGGACTTGGATCGCAGGGGATTGAAAGTCGAGCGGCAGAAACTTGTGTCGTTTGAATATGAAGGAATGCGTTTCGACGAAGGTCTACGACTGGACTTGCTCGTCGAGGAGCAAGTCATTGTCGAACTGAAATCGGTCGAGAAACTGTCTCCCGTTCATTCCAAACAACTTTTAACCTATCTGCGTCTGATGCATCTTCCCGTCGGCCTGTTAATCAATTTCGGCGCAGCCACGCTAAAAGAAGGGCTTCAGCGCATAGTCAACAACTACATCCCTTCCCCAGCCGCGTCTCCGCGTCTCCGCGTGAACCAGGAGCTTCCTTCATGAGCATTCAGCATATCAACGCGATCAGCAACCGGTTGAGCCTTCGTCCGCCGCAGCGGGAATCGCTGGAGATTCTTGCCCGCGTTTGCGAGATTATCGAGTTGTCGAAAGACGCTGACCCGGCGGCGGCCTTGCAGGCGATCAAGAGCGAGTTTACGACCGTCGAGGATTTTGAACGCGAGTTCCCCTCGTTGTGTTTCGCCATCGCCACGGGCGTGGGCAAGACGCGGCTGATGGGGGCGTTTATCAGCTATCTGCACCAGGCCGAAGGCATTCACAACTTCTTCGTGCTGGCCCCGAACCTGACGATCTACAACAAGCTGATCGCCGATTTCACGCCCAACACGCCGAAATACGTCTTCAAGGGCATTGGCGAGTTCACCACCACCCCGCCGACGGTCATCACGGGCGACAACTATGAATCCGGCGAAGGCGTTCGCGGTGGCCGGCTGTTCGGGGACGACGCCGTACATATCAACATATTCAACATTTCCAAGATCAACAGCGAAGTCCGAGGTGGAAAAAGCCCTCGCATTAAGCGGCTTAGCGAATACATAGGCCAGAGCTACTTCGATTACTTATCGGGCTTGGACGATCTGGTGATGCTGATGGACGAGAGCCACCGCTACCGGGCGACGGCCGGCGTACGGGCCATCAACGAGCTACGGCCGATTCTCGGCTTGGAATTGACGGCCACGCCCCAGGTGGAAGCCGGCGGGAGGCCGATCCCCTTCAAGAATGTGATTTACAGCTATCCGCTGGCATCGGCTATGACCGACGGCTTTGTGAAGGAGCCGGCGGTAGCCACCCGCGAGAATTTCGACCCCGCCGCCTACACGCCCGAAGGACTAGAAAAGGTCAAGTTGGAAGACGGCGTGCGGATTCACGAAAACACCAAGGTCGAGTTGGAGGTTTACGCTCGCAACAACGACAAGCCGATTGTGAAACCGTTCATGCTAGTCGTTGCGACGGACACAACGCACGCCAACGCTTTGCAACAAGTCATTGAAGGCGACACGTTCTTTGAAGGCCGGTACAAAGGAAAAGTCATCCAAGTCCACTCGAATATCCGGGGCGAAGAAAAAGACGACGTTGTTCAGCAGTTGTTGACGGTCGAACACCCTGACAATCCGGTGGAGATTGTCATTCACGTCAATATGCTCAAAGAAGGATGGGACGTGACGAATCTTTACACAATTGTCCCGTTGCGCGCCGCCAATTCACGCACCTTGGTAGAACAGTCGATTGGACGCGGCTTGCGTTTGCCCTACGGCAAGCGGGTAGGCGTGCCGGCCGTGGATCGGCTGACGATCGTTTCGCACGACAAGTTCCAGGAGATCGTGGACCACGCGAACGACCCGACCTCGATTATTCGAGCGGGCGTGGTGATCGGCCGCGACATTCCGGAAGCGGGCCGCAAGGCAGTGGAGGTCAAAAGCGCGTTCGAGCAGGCGATTGCCGGGGGTGTTGCTCCGACGCTCGGTTTTCAGCCACCGGCGGAAGCCGGACAGCCGGCCGGCGAGCAGAAGAGACTGTTCGAGAAGCCGGAAGAGCAGGAGGTAGCCAAGGCGACGTATCAAGTCATCAAACAGTACGAACGGCTCAGGGGAAGCGAGCAACTCCAAGAGGCTGACGTTCAGCAGGAGATTGTCGCGAAAGTTCAAGAGATGGTCCGGCCCGCCCAAGGAGTGCTTGAAGGAATTGTTGAGCCGGTGAACGTCGCCGACGTGGTGCAGAAGACGACGGAGCTTTATCGCAGCCTGTCCATCGACATACCAAAGATCGTAGTCGTGCCGACGGGCGAGGTGACGTGCCGGTACGAGGATTTTGACCTCGACGTTCGGAATATCAACCTCCAGCCGGTCGACCAGGACATTCTGATTCAACACCTGCACGAAAACCAGCAATATCGGTTGCAGGACGGTTCGGGAATCGTCAAGGAGAAACGCCCGGAGGACTACCTGGTTCGCGGGTTGATCGATTTTAACGACATTTGTTACGACGACCACTCTGGCCTGCTCTACAAATTAGCCGGGCAGGTTGTGGCTCGACTGCGGACGTATTTGACCGACGAAGACGACGTGGTCAACGTCCTCCAGTATCACCAGCAGACGCTGGTGAATCTGATTCACTCACAGATGCAGCAGCATTTTGTCGAGTCGGCCGAAGCCTATGAAGCCCAAGTGACCCGAGGTTTCCGCACACTGCGGGCCAACAACTACTCGGCGGCCGCCGATGAAAATGTTCGCAACTTCCGCGTGACGATCCCCGAAGGCCAGCGTAGTCGGATTGGCTCGATGGTCTTCGGCGGGTTCGACAAGTGCCTCTATCCGATTCAGAAATTCGATTCGGATTCGGAACGCCGGTTCGCGGTGATTCTGGAAAACGACCAAGACGTGCTGAAATGGTTCAAACCGGCCAAAGGCGACTTCCAGATTCACTACAGCCACGAGGAGTCGTATGAACCGGATTTTGTCGTCGAAACGAAGACAGCAAAATATCTGTGTGAACCGAAGCAGGCCGGCGAAATGACCGACGAGGTCGTTTTGGCGAAGGCTGAAGCGGCGGCGACGTGGTGCAATCACGCGACCGTTCACGCCAATGAATACGGCGGCAAACCGTGGTGTTATCTGCTGATCCCCCACGACCAGATAGGAGACCAGATGACCCTGGCCGGACTGGCGGCACGATGCGAGGTGCGTGCAACGAACTGAACGGAGGATTGCGTCAGCAAACTGAACCGCTCACCAGCGGCGATTCCGGCCCCGGTTGAGCAGCGGATTCGACGGGCGGCGTGTCCCGTCTTGAAATCCGCCGGCCGGCCGAATCGGGAATGGCGGCTGTGACGGTGTCGGGCGATCGCGCCCGCCGGCGAAAATGCCCGCGAGGCGATCTTGGCCGCGTTCAATTAGCGACCTTGGGTTTGTTCGGCCCGGGGCGAAGTGGGGTTTGCCGCTGGAGCCGCTGTCTTGACGGCCGGCTTGGTGGCCGGGGCAGTCTTGACATCGTGTTTACCGACGCCATTCGACATGCGACACGCTCCTTTCTGTCACGGGGCGCGTAAAACCGGCCACGTAAGGGCGCGTTAAAACCGGCCACTTACGAGGAGCGATGGTTCATCATCTAGCCTTCAGCAAACCCTTTGCTGACGGAGCTCAAGATGGCGAACCGA
>JAAYEH010000602.1 GCA_012728855.1 Rhodopirellula sp.
AGCACCGGAAAAATGGCGGCGTTCGCGGAAAATGATCCTTGCGGATCGCAAAGCTGGCCCGTCGTCAGGGGCAACGGGCCAGGGCGCCATGTCAGCGCATCCACAACGCGATGGCCGTCTGCACGGCGAGCATCGCGACCCAGCCGGCGAAGAACCACGCCAGCATTCGCACGAGGTTCGGGGTGCGGCGCAGCTTCCTGGCCACGCTCGTCGAACCATGTCGTGCGAGTAGGCGTTCCTTCTCAAGCTCCCACCACATCGTGATGTTCCGAATGTTGTAGTCGCTGGAATGCTTCCTGCGAAGTTCATCGAGATCGCGGTGGACCTCGTCGAGCAGATCCGCAAGGCCGATGATGTTCTGCTTGTCTTCCATGATGAGCAGGGGAATGGAAATATAGGGCGCCGGAGCGCACCAAAGCACCGTGTCTGCGCTGCCCTGAATGGCAAGCACGATGGAATGGCCACGGGAAGAACAAGGGGGAAACAGCTTGCCGCCGCTTCGAGCGGCGCAGCGTCCCCTGCCGCACGTAGCAGGGGACGCGGGGTGCCGGGGGCGCACCCCCGGCTGGTCTTGGTGGATCGCGGCGACGCGGAACGACCGGCCGTCGGCGGAAGAAACGAGCGAAGCGAGTGACCGCCTGGGGCGAATAAGACCAGCCGGGGGTTGGGAGGCCCTGCCGAACAAGCCCCGGCACCCCGCAAGCTGTTATGGCTACATAACTTGTGGCGATCCGGGGATGACCCGCCCGCCCGACCCGCGGCGGACCAGCCGAGGAGCGCCCAAGGGGCCGACCTGCGTGCCAAGCAAAGGCAGTCTTGGACACGCTGCGCGGCGGCGCTTTGAATTGCGGGCTGGCGAGGACGGGAAACGTATTTCATGACAATCACCTCGGCCCTTCTGTCGGAACGTTGGGCGTATCAGGTAGAGTGACCAGCGGCCCGGGATTACCGTTAATGTCATGTGCGATGTTCCCGGTGAGGGCGGTTTCCGGTGTCATCTCGCGGCGATCGATGAACAGCCACAAATCCGGGTGCTTGTCCGCGTGGTGGGCTACACAGGAACGCACGATGTCGCGCCGTCCGGCACTGGCGGTGATGAAAAGGACGGCGAAATCATCGAAGGTTGTCTCTGGAAAGTACCGCTGATGGCCCCGCACGCGCAGTAATTCGCTGAAACCAGGCATCTTCGATGCCGCGACGCGCTTGGCCCCTGTCGTACCTCGATCGACTTCGACAAGATGGGCCCGTCGATGACCGCCAACGTCAAGCAGAAAGGCGGCGTCCGGCGAACACGACAAGGGCCTTGGCGGATCTTGAAACTGGATGTGCAGGACGTAGTTGGTCGGATTTCCAGCCTGGTCGTAGATGGTCTGCCACTCGTTGATCCACCGAACCAGCGTGACACCGGGCAGCCGTGAACATGCCTGTCGGATGATCCAATGGGTCTCGGAAATGTCGAGCCAATGGTAAAGGCGATCCAACCGCGGGGACCGAATGTTGGCCGACATGTACGCTGGATCGTCGAAGTACACTGCCAGCGCCTCGGCGCCACGTTCTGCCAAGTAATAGGCGGGCCCGGCATTGCCGGTTGAAAACGCGACGCTGACGGGACTGCGCGAAATGAATCGGTCAAACACCAGACGCTGCAACCGCCGCCGAGTCGCGCGGCGGTCGCGGTTCTGCGGGAAGCAGAACCGGTGGATCTGGTTGGCGCTCAGCACGTGGTACTGGTGTAGCGCGGACAAAACGACAATGTCGTTTTCGGTGAGTTTCATCTCAGACCTCGGTAGTGATCGGCTGCGATTTCCGCGGGGAAAAAACGCGGACTAAAGTAACCAAGGGAAGTTCGGAAATCGAATCCCTTGGTGAAACGCAGCCAGAGGTCTGGCGAGCTGTCCGGAAACTAGCAGTGCGTACCTGCTTAGCAGGTCGTCCCTTGCCATTTCGCCGGACGGGACGCATTAGCGTCCTTCCATTGCATATTGTTGCAGGTAGACAAAACCTGTCAAGCCGATTTCCTGCAAATCTATGGTAGCGTCCCGTTATGGAGCCAGCGACGCGTGTCGGCAACGCAACGCGAGAATGCTGGATGCGTCGGGAGAACTGTCGGCAGGCACGGCGGAGATTGGCGACGATGAACTTGGCCGAACGCATCGCAAAGAGCTTTGACGCGCAGACGTCACGCTCCGACATTTCGGACGCGAGGATCGGATAGCGGTGCAAGAGGGCGATAAGTTCGGTTCGGACAAGAGCAATCTTCCCCCCCGACATTGACCCGCTGTCGTCCACGATGGCGAGACGCAAGACGGGTTGGGGGATGGGGGCGTTGGGGGGCGTGAGGCCAGCGCCAGTGTCCGGAACGGATTCAGCGGCGGCGATTGTCGATGGATCAGCGGGGCCTTTTGCCAGTTCAAGTGCGGGCGTTGTTCCGCCTGAAGGCCCGACGTGGGATTCTCTTGCCAGGGACAGCAGAGAATCCATGGATGTGCCAGGGGACCTCGACGGCGCACCGAAAATGGCTCCCAGCAATTCCGCTGCCAAGAGGAAGATAAAGACAAATGAGCCAGCAACTGTGCGTTTCATTGGAAGAACCTCCATTCATGCGGCTTGATCAGCCAGGGAAGCGAAGAGCCAGGGAAAGAGACGTTTCGCCGTGTCCTCCCCGCGATAGCGGCTGAAGGAGGCGTTGGAATCGACATTGTCGACCCAGTGCTTCTTGAACTCGGGCCAGTTCCGCTCAATTTGGTACACGCATTCGCCGAGGGTTCGGCCCATGAGTTCGGCGCTGGCGATGACGGTTCCCTCGTCGTTGCTGTAACCAAGATGGAAGACGTAGTCGGGACCCAAGCCGGTTTGCATCAAGTATTCCGTCTCCACGCGGAACGCGTAGCTGTTCGCGAGCACCTTGTGGGCTTGTGTGTCACCCACGACACGGGCGTAGTGGAACGGCTCAACGACGAACGCGATCGGGGAAAGGAGGAGAAGTTCATCTTCGCCGAGCAACAGTCGCCGTCGAAAGTCTGCGCACTCCAGGGCAAGCATGAGCAGGAGTTGCAGGGAACTCCCCGTGCCGCCCCCGGAACTGCTGATGAAGACCGGCCGGATCTGCTTGAAACGTGCCTTGCGACGCAGCTCGCTGATTGCCGCCCGCAGTACGCGGCAAAGCGTGTCCTTGTGCGCGAGGAACAACAGTTGCGTCAGGCAGCGGGTCGTCCGGGCGCCGTTGAGGATATCGCCCGGACGGAGGAGGTGCTTCATCTCTTCGAGGATGGCAACCGCGTCGGCGCCGAAAAGGGGGGCGTTTGTCAGGATTGCCTCCATATCCTGGGTACTGGTTTCCAGGAAATACTCAACATCGGCCGAGCAGGCGTCGCCGCGGTGCGTGTCGAGTTGTACAAGGGTTTGCAGGAAGGGGCTTTCGTCGGCTTGAAAGAGCCGATGGAACGTGCGACACGCTTGGGCGGCGACGCCGCCAAGTACGAAATTCATGAACACGTGGTCATGGACAGATTTGGTTTTGGCCACAGTTTGTTCTCCGGAAAATATGGGATCTGTAGAGAAGGCCACTCGAACCATCCTCAGGACGCAGTCATCGCGGCGAATAGCTTCTTGAGACGCTCGATCGGAAGACCCGTACGACTTTCAGGAACCACGCCAAACAGGTGCGGGCGATGGCGGACATCCTCGGCCGTCGCGTAGTACGCCAGCAGGGTTTCATGATTGCTGTCAATCGCGATAGGCCAGCCAACGACGGTCCGGACGACGACGATTTCCCGGTCGCCTGCAGGTGCGTCGACGCATTCGCAGTTCGGCAACTTGTGGAATGCGTCGCGTAGGGCTTGGTAGGTCAGTTGGTCCTCTGCGCCCAGGGGCTGCGGAAGGCGGGCAACCATCTTGCTCGCCGTTTCTACGTTGAAAATGGCGCGGTCGCGACCGCGCAGACGGCACAGGGGGGCCGCACGGCCGTAAAGCTCCTCGACCGCTTGCGGAACGCCGTATGCATGTACGGCTGCGTAGACAGACCCAGCGTCGCCGATGGTTTCTCGCAAGAGTTCTCGAACCATTTGGGCGATGTCTCCGGGGGAGATTCGTGAGAAAAGCGTTGTTGGTCCCGCGGGAACGGCGATGAAGGGATAGCGGGTTTTGGCCAAATCGTTCAGGCGGTCCGTGAGTTTCTCCAACAGACGGCTCGCAAGTTGGCGTCGGTTCTCGCAGTCCAGACGCTCCATCAGGCAGACGAACAGATCTTCTTCGGTCGGGCCGTCGAGACGCAATAGATTGGAGGACTCCGAGACGGCGTGACGGCGGTGCCCTCGCGTACGCTCCTGCTCCAAGCAGCGGACGACGTTTTCCTGAGCCGTTCGGAGTGCGGCGGTGACGGTCGCCAGTTCCTCGACCGTCGGACGAACCTTCTCGATGGCGGCACGGATGGCCTCATTTACCACTTGTTGGGCAACCGCCTCCAGGCAAAGATCAAAGTCCTCTGTCGCATGCTTGGCAAAGGCAGCGATTGCGCGTTCGCGGGTGCGAGCCGGAACGGCGGAAGGATCATTCTCGATTTGGGATTTTGCATGCACCGCGTTCCGGAAGCGGACGTAGGCTTTCGTGTCCGGGTCAGGGTAGGTGATCGCGTCGAGCACGGCAATCGCCTCGGACAAGATCGGCTCCAAGCCATACGGCGACGTTTCCGCCTGTTGTCGGAGCTGTCCGATGCAAGGCGCCACGGTTCGTTCAACATCCTGACGCACTTTTTCAGCCAGCTCCCGCTTGAGCTTGGATGGCCGTTCAGAAAGAAGCTCGCGGAGAATGGAGGTGCGCCGATCGAGTGCTTGCGCACCGGCTTCGGCGATCTCCGGGTGGGCAAGCAGTGAAGCGCTAGCGCGTCGAGCGAGGGAGCGGGGCGCGAGTTCGTCGAGGTCGACGGGTTTCGCCGTGCGACTTTCCAGATCCTCGCGAATTAGACGCATAACCCTCAAGGACGCGTCGTCGAACGCTCGTTCGTCGATGTGCGTCATGGCGGCATTGCAACTTCCGCGTCGCATGATCTCGTCTTCAGGATGGTCCGCGGCCAGAGGCCGGGCTTTGAAGCCGGAGCCCTTATGACGTCCGTTTCCGCTGATCGGCAGGTCCGTCTTTTCCGTTGGTTGGGGATTCATGGGGATTGTCTCCTGGGGTTGAGGAATTGGAACAGTTCGAATTTGGTTTGGAAGCGAGGCAGGCGTTTGAGACGAGCCGGAATTCTGGCCTTGGGCAGCGGCTCCGACAGGGACTGGACTCTCAAGTGGCTCGAGAGTCTCCGGACTTAACGGCGGGAATGCTGGCGATCCAACCGCGATCTCCGGGGCTTGATTTCCCGGGAGCAGCAGCGGGGCAGAGACGGCGGCGCCGTCAACCTCGCGGGGCGTATGCACTGTGTAGACAACGCACATCCCGATAACGCACGTGGCGACAATGGAGAGCGCTGCAACGGACGCTTGCGTCAGGAGACGCCGGTTGATCGCGTCAACCCTGTCCGCGAGAAGACGTCGCGCATGCCCTTCCAGGTCGTCGCTCGACCAGTGGCCGGGGCGGTCTGGGCTTGCGCCCGGCACGAGCGTCTCGCGCTCAGCTAACAGGACGTGGATGGCCTCCGGCAACGACTTGCCTGCCAGGACGGTTCCAACGAACTGCTGCTCGAGCCGCTGCTCGTCGCGGATAATCTGGGCGTGGTCGCCTTCGAGCGAACGCCGCGCCTGCGCGACGAGGGATGCCGTCAGCGATGCAAGGTCAGCCGTGTTGTCGTTGACCTTTTCGGTCAACCCAGGGCCTGGGCCCAGTTCCATTGGCGATCATGCCGAACTCACCGTGAGAACATTCACCGAATCTGGTTGTGGCGGGCTGCGGCTTCGGCGTCGGATTCTTTGGTCATGTAGTAACCCTGGGTGGTTCGGATGTCGCTGTGGCCAGCCCAAGCCTGAACTTGCTCCATTTTTGCGCCGTGCTCAAGGGCGTTGGTCAGCGCGGTCTTGCGGAGCGAATGGGTGCAGATTCCGCGGCGGCCAAGGCGGTCAGTCTGCAGGCCGGCTTGACGAGCGTATTTCTTGACGATGTTCAGGATCGCCCGTTGGGTCAGGTGGCGGCCCGTGGGCGTTGTTCTGTCGGCGGCCAGGGCGGAGAACAACGGAGCTTCGGCGTCGTCTGCAGGCACACCCGACTGCTGCAGCCACTCCAAGACGGCGGGGGCGGATTCGAGCAGCGGCTTGCGCTGGTGTTTTCCGCCTTTTTCCCGGACAACCAGGTACCAATCGAAGTCGGTCCGTTCAAGGTCGCCGACTTTGGCCTTGGCGATCGCCCGGGACCGGCATGCGGTTTTGAAGTAGACGAATAATAATGCGTGATCCCGGAGGCCCAGCATGGTGCTGGTGTCGGGGGCGTGGAGTAGCCGGCGGGCTTCCTGCTCGGACATGCCAGGTGTCGTGTTCTTGTCCACCCGCGGCGACGCCACGGCCTGGATGTCGCCGACGATGTTCCAGCCAACGAGTCCCTTCTTCCCGAACTGTTCGTAGGTGCCCCGAATCACCGACAACGCCCGGCCGATCGTAGCCGGCTTCCGCCTCGCTTGGACGATCGCCTCCTTATATATGCGTACGTGGTCGCCGGTGACGGCGAATGGATGGACGCCGATTTTGGCCATGTGGCCGATGAACGCCTTCAGGTCGTCGTGGTACGCCTTTCGACTGTTCGGCGACGGCAATGCGTCGCACACCCACGGCACCAACGCCGCTGCCGCCTCGCTTGCCTGGGCCTGGGCGAAGAGCGACCCCAGGGCCGCCTTCACTTTCCCCGAGTGGTTGAAATCCTCCGGCCGGAGTGTCGGCAAGATCGAGCGGTCCGCCGCGCGGGTCGGTGGACTCGCGGTTAGAATTGTGTTCTGGTCGCTCCGGCGAACCAGGGACGAGTTGACAGCTTGCGATTTTGGGCCATTATTACGCCGCGGGCGTCCGAGTGCGGGCATCGGTTCAGGGGGACGGGAAGACTTCGCATAAAGCACATTAGCGGAAGTCCGTTGCCGAAGTCAACGGAAACGGTTGCGGCGTGATTGACGCGGGTGTGTTTCGTGATCCAAGAGTGCCCTGCAAAGCGAATTTTACATGATTCGGCGAGTTACAAGTCGCCAGGCACGAACGGATCCAGCCATTCGAGCGCGGACCGATGGCATGCTTCGATCCGGGAAACACGGAATGGCGAAACCTGCGGAGAGGCTGTACAAAGGAGGGATTATGTCGCTGTCAACCACGACCATCCAAGAAGGGCTGGCTTTGGCCGCCCGAGTGCATAAGAAGTACAAGCCCGTCTGGGAGGGCCGCGAGCCCAGCGAGGCCGCTGCGCTGGCACTGTATTTCCTGCCGCATCGGTCGACGAAGCTGGAACTGGTGCCGACTCGGCCCAGGATGATCAAGTGGTACTGCCCGTTTGCCGACCAGGCCGAATTCCCCACCGGCCACCGCTACTGCATCAACGTGTTCACCGGCTGCGAGCACAATTGCGAATACTGCTACGCGAAAGCCTACGAGCCCGGCCACGCCAGCTGTAAGAAGGACTTCGCGCGTGCTTTTCGCCGGGATCTGGAAGAACTGGAAGCGTACGAAGTGCCGGCCGCGCCGGTACACCTGTCCAACAGCACCGACCCTTTTCAACACCTGGAGGCTGAATCCGGGCAGACGCGTTTTGCGCTGGAACAGATCCTGCGTTACCGCCGCCATTTCACGTCGGTGGTGATTCTGACCAAGAACCCCGGCCTCGCAGCAAAACCCGAGTACCTGGAGCTGCTCCAGAAGTTGAACGAACTACCCGCAGGTCATGCCCGCCGGGATATCTTCGCCCACCAGGGGCTGCCCGGCCTTCGTGTGGAAGTCAGCGTGGCATTCTGGCGGGAAGACGTGTGAGCGTGGGCGAGATCAGGGCGGGATAACCGGCAGAATCTGCGCAAGTTGCCTGATGGGCGCGAAAAAATTCCCTCGCGAAGGCTGATCACTGGATCAAGGTCCGCGAGGGATGTACTCCGTAG
>JAAYEH010000603.1 GCA_012728855.1 Rhodopirellula sp.
GCGGACCAACTCGATGGCCCGTTGAAAAGGGGACAGGCACCGAGCTGCAGGCGTTTCCTCGGCAGTTCCGGGCCAAGACTACGCTCGGAGCCAGTCCCCTTTTCAACTCCGTTTACAGTTTGAGGAAGTGCGCCTAATCTGGAAACGCCCCTTTCCTTGCAAGGACTCGAACACGACATGAATAAAGCAACAATCGCTGCGATGGGGCCGGCAAACCGATCCGTGCGATTTCGATCTCGGCTGCTCGTCGCCTTGCTCTGCCTCGCCTCGGTTCCCTCCTGGTCCGCCGGTCAAGACCAGGTGCGCGCCGACAAGCCGCCGGAGATGGTGCCGTTTGGTGTCTATTTGAGTTGGGAGCGCACGGAGGCCTGTGCGCGGCACTACGGCATCGACCGGTGGGAGGACGTCAACAAGCGGCTCGACGTGATCGCGGCGAACCACATCGATACGCTTTGGGTAACGAACATGGCCCAGACGGATCTGCCGCGGCTCATCGCGGAATGTGAGAAGCGAGGGATCCGGATCATTCCGAGCATGGGCGCCATCGAAGGCAGAATCGAGTGGCGGTGGCACAACGGGGGCCAATACTACGACGAGATGATTCCGAAAACGGTGGGCCTCGCGGGCGACTCTAAAACCGTTGCCGGGTGGGTTCTGAGCGACGAACCGTCGCAGGAGATCTTGCCGAGAATCGAGGAGCTGCGGAAACGCTTTCGCAAGGCGGACCCTAACCGCTTCTGTCTGGTGGTGAGCATGTGGCCGCAGACGCCCCACGTCCCGAAAGTGACGAACTTGCCGGTCGTCTGCGTCGACCTCTATCCGTTCTTTGGCCCTTTGGATCCCAATGGCCCCCATACGGACCGGACGAGCCGTCACTTCTTCCGCAGCAATGCGCGGCGAATGATCGAAGCCATCGGTGACAAGGACGTGGCGCCGTGGATCATGCCCATGTGCTTCAGCGACATTTGGGGCCCCCGCCGCTATGACGACCGCGGCCATCTCATCGCGCTGCCCGGCTCGTACATGCATTGGCGCTGTCCCACGCTGGCCGAGATCCGTTGGCAGATCTGGGAGACGATCCGTAGCGGGTCTAAGGGAGTGATCTTCTATACGCTTGCCCCGGAGGCGCCGGACGCGAAAACGGAGTCGCTGCCGCCACCAGACATTGCCAAGGAGAACGATAAGATCGTCCTGGCCAAGGAACCGACGGATCTGGGGCCGAACGCCCTGACCAACCCGGATGGCACGGGCACACCCCAGCTCGAAGAGATCGGCAAGGCGTACCAACTCCTCGGACCTCACAAGCCGCTCATCCGGCGGTGGAATCGCACATCCCTCCTGGCTGCGACGGTCGAGTCGCCCATCGAAGGCCAGTGTTTCATTGACCCCACAACCGGCAAGTTCTACGCCGTTCTGGTCAACGACGACTTCCACCAGGTGCGGGTTGCCGAGATTCGCCTCAAGGCACGGACGAACCGGCTCACCGATATCATCCGCAACGAGGAGATCGAATTGGAGGCGGCCGACTCCGCAGACGGCAGCCGTATGGGGCGATTGACTCTGGCGCCGGGCGACGGCACGATTCTGGCGATCGAGCGGGAGGACGTGAAGGCGGATTGACACTCAAGGCCAGAGCGAATTGATCGCCTTGACCGATTCCTCGACGAGTACCTGGCCGCCCTTGGGACCGACCGTATGATTCACGGCGCTATAGTCGCCCCCCGCCACGGCCCGCCGCGTGGGCAAATATCCGTGATGGTCGCAACTCAATTGGGAGACGAAGGTCAGCACCGCCTTGCTGCGGCCCTTGAGCCGCATCCCGTAATCCAGGAATAGTTCAAACGGATTCGTCGCCAGCGCGATGTCGCCGAGTCGCAGCACGTGCAGTTCCACGGCAACGGTCGACGGCATCCAGCGGGCTTCGTTGTACGAGTTCTTGTTGGGAATGTCGGTCTTGACCACACGGTGCGCGAAGACCGGCCGGCTCTTGATATCGGCCTGCGCATAGGGCCAGACGTCGTTGACCGCCGCAATCACCCGTTTGGCCAGTTCTTGTTTCCAGGTAATCTTCCGCCGCTCGGCCATGAGCTTCTCGGCCTTGCTCCGCACGATGACTTCCGGGCACTGATCGCCCGCCGCCCCGCATTGCGCAAAAACATGGACATTCGCCCCGTATTTCGCCTTGATGCCCTCGCGAATCGGGTGCCAGAAATCGGCGCTGATCGCCTTGCGTCCCACCTGCGACGGGCAGGCGATGTTCAGCAGCATCCCGGTCAGTCTCTGCTCCGCGTCCCAAACAAAGAGCATCTCCACCGCATGATCCTCCGAGCCTTCCACGTGCGAGAAGTCCGGTCGCGCGGTGTCGAACCCCATGATGGCCGATCCGTCGGCATAGCTGAGCCGCCGGTTGTAGCCGATGGCCGCGTTACCGAGTCCCCAACTCATGGCCGCCGGCTTGCGGCTTTGCCAGGCCTCCACGATTCCCGCACCGACTTTCTCGTACAGAAACAGAATATACTGCTGCGGCGTCATCACGTCGGGTTGTTGGCTAATGTCGTACAACTGTCCCGGCCCGGTCCGTTCGTAGGAGATGCTGGGGCCGCAATGGGTATGCGTGGCGCCGCAGAACAGCTTGCTGCTGTCGAAATCCTTGAGCCGTTCCGCAGCCACGCGCTGCATGCCTTCGTGGACTTCCTTGGTCATGCGGACCAGGTCGAAGGTAATCATGATCGCCTGTTCGATCACCTTATCGCCGTCGCGGGTCTCCAAAGCCAGCACGGTGGCTGTCACCGGATCTTCCACTTCATTGGTGACGCGTTTGTAACCGCTGCCATCGAGAACCACCGGCGCCGACGGCGTAATATCGACTGTCGCCCAACCCGCATACAACTGCCCGGCCGCCGCTTCGCCGGCAACCAAACCCTGTGTCGCGCAGCCAATACCAAGGCCCACGAGAATCGCGAGAATTCCTGATCGAGACGATTGCATTCACTCGCTCCTTTCCAAGAAAGTAGCCGTTCAACCTCGGAGGCATACCAACCAAGCGTGCGGTATCAAGAGCCTATCCCGAAACCGCCGGGGACTGGCTCTAAGAGCCTATCCCAAAACCTTGGCGGAGAGGGGGAAAGGCACATTTTGCTCCGAAGACTCCGCAAAGTGAGCCAGTCCCCAGCGGTTTTGGGATAGGCTCTAAGGCAATTGTCGATTGTCCCAGCGAGAAATGCAATCGCCCCGTCAGGCGCCTCTCTTTCACGGGCAGACTTCGCTCGTGGAGAAAGAGATAGGTATTCGCCACCTGCAAGGTCGGCTACAATAGGGCCGTGTGGAATGGAGCGACCAGGAGAAATCCCATGCTTGCTTCCGGCTCCGCGGTTTCGTTCAACTGGTTTCTATGCTGCTCGCCCGCGGGCCGACCGTGCATTGAAGGAGAGAACAGAATGAATGGAATAAACCGCAATTGCCTGATATCGCTGATTCTGCTTCTCATCGGGACGGCAGTCGTTTCGGCCGAATCGCTGGAGTCCGGGTGGGGCAATGCCCCGCGCCAATCGCGGCTACGCGCTTACTGGTGGTGGCTCAACGGCTGTGTCACGAAAGAGGCGATCACCCGCGACCTGGAGCAGATGAAGGCCAAGGGCTTCGGCGGCGCCCTGATTTGCGACGCCGACGGTTCCAGCCAGGACGGCAACGACCGCGCCCCGCACGGGCCGACGTTCCTCACGCCCGAGTGGCGGCAACTCTACCGGCACGCCCTTCGCGAAGCGGACCGGCTCGGTCTTGAAATGAGCCTCAACATCCAGAGCGGCTGGAACCTCGGTGGCCCGATGGTTACCGCGAACGATGCGGCCAAGAAGCTGGTCTGGTCGGAAATACGTGTACCCGGCCCTGCAATAATCAACCAGAAATTGCCCGAGCCCGCCAGCCGCGACCGCTATTATCGCGATGCGTTCGTCGTTGCCTACCGGCAAGAACGGGCAAACGATAAGAACCACGACGCCGCCGAGGCCAGGCGCCGGCCGATCCGCAACTGGGAGCAGAAGGCCGGTCACAAATCACTCCATTTCTCCGCGCCTGACACGGCGCCGCTATTGGAAGAGGAGCCCGCCGAACCAGGTGAACAAGATACTCCGGCCGCCGACGTTCTGGACCTGACCGAAAAGCTTGACGAGGAGGGCACGCTCCACTGGAACGTGCCGGCCGGCTCTTGGCTGGTGCTCCGTTTCGGTTATACGATCGGCAACCGTTCCTATGTGTCGACCTGCAGCGAAGGGTGGGAAGGGCTCGCGCTCGACGTGCTCGACGCAGGCGCCTTTCGCCGCTACTGGGAGGCCGTCGTCGAGCCCCTCATCGCCGACGCCGGCCCATTGGCCGGCAAGACGCTGAAATACCTGCACACCGACAGTTGGGAGGTCGAGCCGCTGAACTGGACTCCGACGATCCGCGACGAGTTCCAGCGGCGGCGAGGCTACGATCTGCGCCCCTGGCTGCCGGTCCTTGCCGGCCGCATCGTGGAGAATCGTCACGCGAGCAATCGTTTTCTCCACGACTTCCGCAAGACGCTGGGCGACCTGGCGATCGACAACCATTACCGGCCGTTTCGCGACCTCGCCCATCAGCATGGCCTGCTGATCCACCCCGAATCCGGCGGCCCGCACGCGGTGCCGGTCGACGCCCAGCGGTGTCTCGGTTTCAACGACATGCCGATGTCGGAATTCTGGGCCTGGTCGTGGCGGCATCGCATCGGCGACAACAATCGTTTCTTCGTCAAGCAGCCCGCCTCCGCCGCGCATACCTACGGCCGGCGGTTCGTCGCCGCCGAAGGTCTCACGACGATCGGACCCCATTGGCAGGAAACGCTTTGGGATAATCTCAAGCCGTCGTTCGACAAGGCGTGTTGCGAGGGGCTCAACCTGCTCGTTTGGCACGAATTCGTCTGCTCGCCCGCCGAGCATGGTCTGCCGGGCCTTCAGTACTTCGCCGGCACGCATCTCAACCCGAACGTCACCTGGTGGGCAAAGTCCGAGCCGTTCTTCCGTTACATCAACCGCTGCCAGTTCATGCTTCAACAAGGGCTGTTCGTCGCCGACGCCTGCTACTACTACGGCGACCACGTGCCCAACTTCGCCCAGCACAAACGAACCGATCCGGCCCGCCTGCTGCCCGGCTACGATTACGACGTCATTACCGAGGAGGCGTTGCTCACCCGCGCCGCGGTCCAGGATGGCCGCATCGTGCTCCCCGATGGCATGAGTTACCGCGTGCTCGTGCTCCGCGACCATAAAGCGATCTCGCTGCCCGTACTTCGGAAGGTGAAAGAGTTGGTCGAAGCCGGTGCGATGGTCACGGGTGCGAAGCCGGCCGCGGCGATGAGCCTTGCGCACGACGACGCCGAGGTGAAGCACATCGCCGACGCGCTGTGGGGCCAAGGTAAAGTCGTCGCCGACCGGACCGCTCGCGAAGTGCTGCGGGTCTCCGGCGTGCTGCCCGACTTCGAGTTCAGCGGCGGGAACTCGGAAACGGACCTCGACCATATCCATCGTCGCGACGCTGACACGGATATCTACTTCGTCGCCAACCGGGCCGACCGATCCCAGAGCGTTACCTGCACCTTCCGCGTGACCGGCAAGGCGCCGGAACTGTGGGACGCCGTCAGCGGCGATTGCCGGTTCGCCGACGCTTACACCGAGGCAAACGGCCGCACCTCCATACCGCTGGAGTTCGCGCCCTGCGGTTCTCAATTCATTGTCTTCCGCGAGCCCGCGGCGAAGCACCCGGCCACGGCGCAAACAAACTCCACGGAGCTAGCGGTGCAGAGCGAACTGGGCGGCACCTGGACGATTACATTCGATCCGCGCTGGGGCGGCCCGGGAACCGTCGAGTTCGACAAGCTGGTGGGTTGGCCGGACCGCAACGAGCCGGGCATCAAGTTCTACTCGGGCACGGCCGTCTATGACAAGGAGTTTGAATTACCCGCCGATGCCCGCTTCTCCTCGCAGGGCCCACGCCTCTGGCTTGATCTGGGCAATGTCCGGGAACTTGCGGAGGTAAAAGTCAACGGACAATCCTGCGGCATCACCTGGTCGCCGCCGTTCCGCGTCGACATCAGCGATGCGGTGAAGCCGGGCCAGAACCAGTTGGAAATCGAAGTGGTGAACTTCTGGCCGAATCGGATCATCGGCGACGACGGATTGCCGCCCCAGCAGCGACTCACCCGTACCAATATCCGCAAGCTGACGAAAGACACGAAACTCATGCCGTCCGGGTTGTTTGGTCCGGTCACCCTGCAAGCAGTGCGCGAAGCAGAAAAGAACTGATATTCGACGCGACGAACGATTCCCCTCCCCACGAACCATTCACGGAGAAGACCCGATGGCGCCCTTGTCTCAACTCTCCCGGCGAGAGTTCCTCACCAAGACCGCCTCCGCATCGGCTATTTCGCTGATCGCTTCACGCGCGGCGTTCGAGCCCGGGCGGTTGGCCGCCGCCGAACCGGCGTCCGCGCCGCGGGACAGCCAGATGAAACTGAGCTTCATGACCTTCGTGTGCCCAAGCTGGACGATGGAAAAGATCGTCAGGTTCGCCAAGGAATCCGGCTACGACGGCGTGGAAATCCGCGTCGACGCGGGACACCAGCACGGCATCTCCTCCAAGTCGTCGGAGGAGGCCCGGCGGCAGGCCAGGAAGCTCTTTGCGGATGAGGGTGTGGAGATCGCCGCGGTGGCGACTTCGGTGCAATTTGCCAATCCCAATCCCGATGTCCACAAGGCACAGTTGGAAGCGGCCAAGGTCCATCTTGATCTGGCCGCGGACTTAGGGGCCCCGGTCGTCCGGATCTTCGCCGGTGGAGGCATTCCCAAGCTCACCTCCGAGGCCGCCCGCCAGGTCGCCGCCGCCTTCGACGAAATCGGCGAGCATGCCCAAGGGTCCGGATCCTGCCCGATCCTCGAATGCGGGCACGACATCATCAAGGGGGCGACGGAGGCCGGGGAAGTCATCCGCCAGGTTCAGACGCGTAACTTCGGCGCCTTGTGGAACACCTCCACCATGGACGACGCGACCTTTGCAGTCCTGAAAGACCGCATCCGGCACTTCCACGTGCATGACGAGGTGCTCGAGCCGGGCAACACCGACCTCGTCCGACTGGCCGGACGGATGAAAGGCATCGGCTTCCGCGGCTTCGTCTCCCTGGAAATCATCCACGGCAAGGATCTGCCCGAAGATCTCCTGAAGAAGACCGCCGTCGAGCTAAAACGACAAATCGCCGAAGGGTCGAAGTAGCGAGGATGCGGCACGGCCGATGACGGCTTATATCGGAGGATGAGAACATGGCAGACCGCAAGACGATCCTGAGTGCGTCAAGGAGTGGGTTCACGCTGGTGGAACTCCTGGTTGTCGTTGCCATGATTGGCTTGCTCTTCAGCCTCCTTCTGCCGGCGGTCCAGGTGGCGCGCCAGAAAGCTCGCGCGACGAAGAACATTGCACTGCCGCAGGCGGATGTCGGAGAGCCGGAAACCGAACTCCCTTCGGGGCTGCGCCCGGTGCTGGAATCGGTCAACTTGGAGATGGATCTGTCATCCAGTTACCACCAGATCGACGTGGTTGTCTACACGCACTACCAGATAGACTGCACGGGGCGATTGGTTTTCCGGCACCCGGGAGGTACGGAGGAACCGAACGTGCTTCTGTTCGTGCCCTTCCCCGAGGCGATTGTCGAGGCCCGCGACGTGGAGTTGAGCCTGACGGGCCCGGACCAGCAACCGCATGTCCCGGACCAGGTGCTCTATTGCAAGGAAGGCATCTACTGTCGATGCACCATGAACCGACAAGTGCCGTTGACCGCCGATGTCCGGTTCACGGCCCTTGGCCGCGAGCGATTTGAATATCGACTCCCGCCGGCTGAGCAACTCCAGTCCGTAACGATTCGTCTGGATTTGCGCGGTGCGGAGTCGATTACCATCCCCGATGATTCCCTCCAGCCGACCGCGGCCAGCGAGCGGCAACTGGAGTGGGAATTTGACAACCTCGTCAGCGACCGACGCATCATCGTGTTGATCCCGGAGGCCATGGCGCCGGTGGCTCGTGTGCTCTTCCTTTGGCGATTCGTCGCCGCGGCCGTGTTGCTTTTCGGCGCCGGATTTCTCTATCTCAGCGAGCAGGCGAAGCCGGGGCAACTCGATCGTTTCCGCCTGGGCCATTTCGTCCTGCTGGCCTTCACGTATCTGCTCTTTTTTGCTGTGTTCACCGTACTCGAGTTCCACGGCCACCTGAGCACCCTCACTTCGATGGCCGTTGCGGCGGTGTTCTCGCTGCCCTTGTTGATGCTCCACGTGGCGGCAGTCCTCGGGTTTCGCTTCGCCGTGACGCGGATCCTGCCTTTGGCCGTGCTTTCCTTGGGGCTGGTGCTCAACGGGGTCTATGGGGGCGAGATTCGCGACTACGTTTTCATCGGCGCGATTATTCTAGTCATTGCCTATGTGACGATTACGTTTCCCCAATGGGCGGCGAGGCGCGACCGGCACCGCCAAGAGGTTGATCGCAACTACGCCGCGGCTCGCAAGTCGTTGATGGAGACGATCGCTCAAGATCTGGGCCGACGGGTGGCCGACCTCAAGGCCGCCGGAGGTCGGGCCGAGAATTGCCTCGGACTTTTCGCCGGCATCGTGGGGACGGCTCCTGCGCGGTCGCGGCTTCAAACGGCTGGGGAGCCCGTGCCAGGATTGAGCAAGGAGTACGAGGATCTGCTGAAGCGTCTCTCCTGGTTGCCCGCTCATCACCGCGGGCAGGAGACGGGCCTTCTTTCGAGCCTGCAAAGCGACGCCGAGGGATTTCGCGAGCGCGTGGATCTCGCTCTGGCGAGTCTGCGTGCAGAACTGGAGAGCATCCGCGCCTCCGTAATCTCGACGGAGCCGGCGCGAGCAGGGGAGACTCACTGTGCGGCTTGCGGCCGGACCGTTCCGAGGGCGCCCTACTGCGGGCAGTGCGGTTCCATCCAGCCGGTAGTCCTCGTATGCCCGCAATGCGGAGAAAAGAACCTTGTGCCGGTTCACTTCTTTCCCGAAGGAATGCCTCCTCCCAAGGAGCTTTTCTGCACCAGTTGCGGCACGGTCTTGACCGCCATGATGCGGATGCCCCGAAACGGCCTGGAATCCTTGGAGACGGGTGTTTCCGCGAAGCAGCAAGATTAATCGTGTCTTGGTTCGTCGAGAACCAAGACAGTAAAAAGCGACAGGAAATGCAGCCTATGCGATCGGTTATCCCGGCATTGATCCTGGCCATCGGCGTCGGCTCTCAACTCGCCGCCGAACCGGCCATCGACGGCACATCGGCTCCGCTCTGGAAGCCGTGCGTCGGCTGGGTGAAGAACCCACCAACGATCTACGAAGTAACCAACGAAAACGGCTCGCTCGTCTTCAGTGCCGAAGCGGCTGGCACGGAAATGCCTTGGATCATCAAGCTGGCCGACGCCGGAGTGAGCGGCGACGATCGCTATCTCGTTGTCCGTTACCAGGCGACAGGCTTGTCGGCCAGCCCCAACGTCTACTTTCTCCACGGCGAGGAGGGGAGCCGCGGCGGGCGTAATTACGCCACCGCCGACGCCCTGAAGGTCGACGGGAACTGGCATACGCTGGCGGTCGATCTCCTGGCGGCGGATCCGCTGGAGAATACGCATCAGTTGGCGGTGAAGGTCGCCGTCGACAGCAGCGGTTCTGCCCGACTGGCGATCGAGAAGATCCAGTTTGTCGAACAACTGCCGGCCGGCGCCGTGCTCGTGCCAAGTCCTCAGCGGCCGGAGGTTCGGGCGATCGCCATCGACTGGCGCGAGGCAACGCCGGCGCCGCAAGCCGGTTGGACTCCCTCTCCGGCTTCGCAATTCGACGCCGCGCTGGAAGGCAGCGCCATGGCATTCTCCGTCCGAGGGCCGGGCCGTGGGATGCGATGGGTGCTGGATCTGCCCGAGCCCATCGATTTGGCCGCCATGCCGTGGCTGTCGCTCCGCTATCGGGCAACCGGCCGCATCGCTGCGACCACATATGCCATTTGGCTCGGGCGGACGGGCACGGAACGCCAGTCGGCCGTCGCTCTGGCCGCCGGAGATCTCAAGGCGGACGGCGCCTGGCACAACCTGTCGTTGCCCTTGAAGGCAACCTTCACGGCGAACCAGCTCGCGGTCGGGCTGGACGCGGCGGGGGATGACGCTCGCGTCACATTCGACACCGTCCACTTCACCTCGCGGCCCCGGCGCTGGTCGTTGGCGGAGGTGCTGACTTCCCAGCAACTTTCCGGCGCGTGGTCGGACGGCAAGGAAGGCTATACGGCCATGCCGTCGGCAGTGACCGGCGGCAAGCCGTCGCCGTTCTTTCTGCGGCGGCTCGACCTTACCGGCTGGTTCGACACGGACCATGTGGCGGTCGACGACGTTCCCTTTGCCGTCTCGCGAGACCCCGGCCAGATTCCCCAGACATCGCTTCCCGAGTTCGACAGCCTTTGCCTCGCGCTTCCCGACGGAGCGCGAGAAGTGTATCTGCTGACGGCCGCGGCGGCTCCGCCTTCCGAACCGTGGGGAATCGACTGGTCCAGGCCAAAGCCGCAGGAAATCCTCGACGTGCCGGAGAAGGTGTTCTACGAGATCCGGTACGACAGCGGCCCGTCCGATCGCGTTTTGCCGTTGGACGCCGCCACCGGCCAATGGGGCATGAAGCGGGGCCTGAGCGTCAACGTGGTACATCCGGATCCAAATCGGCGCGCCATGGCCCTGGTGCTTCACGACCGCATGCAAACGACGAGTTTCGCTCTCGTGGGGGCAACGGTGCGTACACTGTCGCCGCGGATCAAAGAACCCAATTGGGAGTTGCTCAGCGCCGGCTTGAACCCCACTTCGGCGCCCATGGCGATTCCCGCGGTGCCGCCCGCCGCGGCGTCGGAGCGTCAAGTGGTTGCCGGTGGCTTGCGGGCGGAGTTCACAACCTACGCCGGCCTGGCATGGTCGCATCTGGCGCTTCCGGGACTGTCGCAGACTTTGGCCTGTTCGCCGGGGCCGGTTTTTCAGGTTAGCGTGGACGGCCGCGTCTTGCCCGCCGAGGATTGGAGTCTCCAGCGGATGGAACCATCCGGCGCGGCCCGCCGCTTTATTCTCCGCAACCCCAAGGCCTCGCTCGCCGCGACGGTCGATTGCCTGCCGGGCAAGGGGAGCCAGATCTTGCTGCGAATGACGTTGACCAACGAGGCAACCACGCCGACGACGGCCACCCTCCACTTTCCCATGCTCCGCGGCCTACGGATGGGAAGCGCCGCCGACACGTGGTATCTCAGCGGCAAGCGCGGCGGGATCCTCAACGGTGCCAACATCAGCCTTCGCGAACCGCTGGGCGAGCGGCATCCGCTGCAAATGGATGGGTTCTTCAACCCGAAGACGGGCCTGGCGCTGGCCTGTTTGACCCACGATACGGCGGCGCAGCATCACTTCATCAACTTGGCGAAGACCGAAGCCGGCGGAGACTGGTCGATCGAGTACGTCGACCGCGCCCTGCCGCCCGCCGCGAGCTTCACGGCAACGGAGGCCGCGCTGGCGGTGCTGCCCGGCGACTGGCGGGCGATCTTCGCAGCCTACACCGACTGGCTGCAAAGCTGGTATCGCCCCGCGTCGCCGCGAAAGGACTGGTTTGCCGAGATCTTCGCCACGGCCGCCGCCAACGTCCACTACGACGCCTGCGAGACCCCCGCCCAGCGAAGCGATTTGCAGCCGCTGGTCGATACAATGCGCAAGTACGTCGGCCACTGCGACTCGGTGCATTTGTTCGGTTGGGGTGCGTCTCAGAACTATGGCGACTGGGGCGATTACAGCCACTACGAGGAGATCGGCGGGCTGGAGCGATTTCGCGGCAATATCCAGGCGATGCAGGCAAAGGGAATCGCCGTCAGCCTCTATCTCGATGCCTATCTCAACAGCGACAAGGGGCAGCTTTCCGGCGAACATGCCAGAGACTGGGCGATGATTCGACCGGACGGTTCGCCGCAATACGTCGAGCAGTATCGTGCCTATAACGAATGTCCCTACAACAGCGCCTGGCAAGACTACCTGAGCCGGACGTACCGGCGCGTCCGCGAGGAACTCGGCGCAAAAATCCTCTATATCGACGAATACGGCTCGACCGACGGACGCTGGATGTGCCACGCGCGGGATCACGGCCACGACAGCCACGTCATTCCGTACGCCGGGGAGGCGGCCATGCTCGAGCGGATCCGAGCGGCCGTCGGACCCGACACGGCCCTCTACACGGAGTATCCGCCCGCGGAGGTCAGCCGCCGCTACCTCGACGGCTCGATCACCTACCAGGCGCTGTGGAGCAGCGACGAGGAGCCGCTGGCGCCGCACTTCATCGATCTGCCCCGATTCGCGTTCCCCGACTTCAAGCAGTTCCATATCATCTACTATGTTGGCAATCGGGCCGGCAACTGGTGGTTGCTGAAGTTTCCCTTCTTCAACGGCGAGGTCTACCGAATCGGAGTCCCCAACTTGCCCAGTATGGACGAACCGTCGCGGGAGTTTCTCAAGCGGGCCGTTTCGATCCAATGCCGGCACAAGAAGGCGTTCGCGTCGAGGGATGTTCATCCGCTTGTACCGACGGCCGCGAGCGGAGTGTTTGCCAACCTCTTCGCCGCCGCGGGTGAGCGGGTGTGGACGCTCTACAACGCCAACGGCCGCTCCGTCCGCGGCCCGCTTCTTCGCATTAAGCACGAGGACGGCGCGACGTATGAAGATGTCTGGAACGGCGAAGCGATGGCGCCGGAAGTGAAGGACGACGAGGCATGGATCGCACTGGATTTGGACCCCAAAGGGGTCGGCTGCGTCGTACAACGACTTCCCTGAGTCGCAAACTTTGAAAAGGGGGCTGGGCCCGCGCGTAGTTTTGACCCGGAACGTACACGTCAGCGACGACGCGAGGGGAACGTAATGGAAAGGAGATGAAGACTCCGTTGAATTGCTTTCGGACCGCTGAGGAAGCTGGCGAGTTGACGGAGAGTTCTCGGTGCGTTAGAAAGGCCGGTGTCATCGTTTGGATGCGGGTGGGTTTTTTTGATCATCGCGCCCGGTTTACCGCAGACCTCTTAACTGGAGAACTCTGATGGCCGATTCAACTTCTCGCCGCGACTTTCTCAAGACTGCTTCCTTCGGAGCGGCCGCACTCTCGATGACCGCCAGCAGCTACGCCCGCATCGTCGGCGCCAATGAACGCATCGCGATCGGAATGATCGGTTGCGGCGGCCGTGGCCAGCGGGCGCACATGTCCGGAGTCCACCCGCACGACAAAACGCAGAACGCCGAATTCACCGCCGTCTGCGACCCGTGGCGAAAGCGACGCGAAGAGGCTTCGGCTCTGGCAAAAGAGTGGTACGGCCGGCCGGCGCGGCAATTTGTCTCCTATCGCGACGTGCTGGCGCTGGACGACATCGACGCCGTGATGATTGCCTCCTGCGATCACCAGCACACCACGCATCTGGAGGCCGCCGCCAAGGCCAAGAAGGACGTCTATTGCGAAAAACCTTTGGCGATGGACTTCGAGAAGCTCAAGCGGGCGGTCGAGGCGGTGAAGCAGGCGGGCGTGGTCTGCCAGATCGGCACGCAAGTGCGAAGCTATCCGACCAGCACCGGCTGCCGCGAAGTCTATCGAAGCGGTGCGCTGGGCAATATCTCCCGCATCGAGCAGGTTCGCAACGGCACGAAGCCCTACTGGTACTCGCGGCTGGCCGAGGTGAAGCCGGACGAAGTCGATTGGCAAGAGTTTCTCATGGACGCGCCGGATCAACCGTTCAACGCCGACAAGTTCAGCGGCTGGTACGGCTACCGCGACTTCACCGACGGTCCCATTCCGGGACTCGCCAGCCACTTTGTCGACCTGATTCACTACATCACCGGGGCGAAATTCCCTGAAAGCGCCGTGGCCCAAGGCGGGATCTTCACCTGGAAGGACGAGCACCACTTCACTTGCCCCGACCAGGTCCAGGCCACTTGGGTCTACCCGGAGGGCTTTCTGGTCAGCTACGCGACCAACTACGGCAACGCGTCCGGCAACCTGATCCGCTTCAGCGGCGAGGAAGGGGTGATGAACCTCACTCCTTGGACGAAGCCGACCGTATCGGGCGAGGGAGCAATTCGCAAAGGCAAACTGGCGGAAGAGAAGCCGGTTGAACCGATTGAGACACCTGACCATTTCCTTGACTGGTTACAGTGCATCCGCAGTCGAGGCACCTGCAACGCGCCGATCGAAGCCGGCTACCAGCACGCCGTGGCCGTGATCATGGCCGTCAAGGCGATGGATACCGGCAAACGGTACATCTACGACCAGGAGAAGCAGGAGACCCGCGAAGGGTAAACCCAAGTTACGCCGATCTGCGGTTAGCGATCTCGATTTGCTTGCTCGACAAGAGACTCTTTCGTGACGATACGATACCTCACCACCGTTTCCGGCTGGCGGATCTGGAACACGACATGGAGGTTTCCGATTCCATCGAAGTACACACCGTGGAGTTAACAAAGTATAATTTGCAGGAGGAGACGATTCCCACGGCACCGGCGATCGAGCAATGGGCGTTCTTCTTTTTGTTTGCGGACCGGTATGAGCCGGATCGGTTGCGGGAGTTGTTGTCGGGAGTCGAGTTTCAGCAAGCGATTTCCGTAGTTGAAGCGATCGCGGGCAAGACGGAGGATCGGAGGATGTACGACCAGCGTTTGAAGGCAAAACGCGATTATCAGTGGGGATTGGACAGCGCGAGGGAAGAAGGCCGAGAAGAAGGCGAATTGGTAGTGGAAATTCAAATACTCCAACAGATTCTCGGTGAAGAGCCGAGTTCCACGGAGAGTCTTCGCGACCGAACGATCAGCGAACTGTCCAAAATGGTGGCGGACCTGCAAGAGCGTCTGCGGACGCGCGAAGCCTAGCCAAGCGGTGCGGCGGCAGTCATCGTCAGGCGGTGACCTGCCTCGATGCGCGTTCCGGGAGAGCGGCAAAGTCAAACACGTCACCCTCGGGGATCTTTCCGACCTGCCCGATCACTTGATCGAACTCATCCGCTGGCGGCTCGCCGGTGATCGACCCCCGCCGACGAGAATGGCTTCTGGATTGTCCGCAGCTTACCTCACGGTCGTGTGGCCGCCAAGGAAGTTCCTGGGCCGAGTCGCCCCGGCAGCTTCAGCGGCCAGAGCTTGAAGAGTTAACAGCAACGATCCGGAGGCGCGGGAAATCGAGCCTATTCACAGTTCAAGCTCTGACCATGGGTCTTCCTCACGCGCGTTCATCCCCACGGTGTCCAGCCCCCCCGATCATCATCGTCCGTGGGGTCAGGCGGACCAAAGAGAAACCACCGCAGGCCGAACAACGCCAGTGGGATACCCAGCAAAATGCAGAGACTGACGAGTATTTCCATTAGTTTACGTCACCCGGCATACCCGCGCACCGGCTTCCTTCGCTTTGCTGCCCAATGGGGGCCGCAGTCGTCGCCGATGCCGGCCACTTGTTTGCGGTTCATCCACTCTTCAGCTTACCACCTCGCCGCCGCCGGCACCACACCGAAGGCGTTCCGGCATGGATGCCGGACTCTGCGGCCTGGCGCTGTTGGCGGATACGTCCGCTGCTTCGGCCCGTATGATCAACTCGGTTCTTGCTCACGACTGAAATCAATCGTGACTGGCTCTCTTGTGCGCGTGAAAAGCAGGTTTGGACGATCAGCACCATTGATTCGAATGCTGTCGGGACCGACGTAGCTGATTGCGTATGAGGTATCAATGCCAAATCGGCTGTGTCCGGGAACATCAGTTGCCATGATAAGCATACGCAGTGTCGTGAGATGAGACGCCCAATGACCGAACTCACGAATCGTCTTTCCTTCAGATTCAACCACCTGTTTGTAGGTGCCTTCCAACGGACCGCCTTCAAACACCAATGTGATCGATGCAGGATCCTCATGTGCAGTCCATGAACCTGCGGGGCTCTGCTGGGCCAGCCAGTTCACATGCCAACGCACGAAGAGCACGAGCAACACCACAATCACTACGACGATCATTCCGATTGTCATTGCCATCGTGGCAGTCTCCCGTTCTTCTGTGCCAACAGTTGTATTTCGCTCACCTTGTCGGAAAGTGGGAGTTTGGCGCGAAAGGCAACCCGATCGGGCGGTCGTCCTTCCGCCAAATCTCTCCGGCAATCATACCAGCATCTCGCCAGCTTGCCAACGCCTTTCCCGCTGCAAGAATGGTTGGCAGCGCGAATTCCATGCTTGCCAATCCGCTCGCGAAATCCGTCTGCAACTCGCCCTCTCGGCTGCCGCGGCAAGATCGCTGCCCGACCGGAAATGTCCGGCCTGCGTGCCTTACCGGCAAACGATACATCTACGACCAGGAGAGGCAGGAGATCCGCGAGCGGTAGATCAGGTTGCAAACCTGTCCCACGTCGTTTCCTGGCAGTCGGCTGTTCGCCAGTCCTTACACCGCCGCTACCAATCCCGGCTCCAGGAACACCAGTCGAGCGGAGACTCGTTCTACGGGTAGGTCGAGGAACTTCGCCGTAGCTTTGCGGTACGCCTCCAGTTGGGAGCGATAGTGTTCGACCCGCGTTTGCACCTGCAGCGGATCATCACGGAGTTGGTCTGTCTTGAAGTCCAAGATGTCGGCGCCGACGGGGTGATCGCCGTCGTAGAGCACCACCAGACGATCGATTTGTCCGGCGAGGATCGTGTCGCCGTCGCGGACGGCAAACCCCCGTTCCCGCTGCACCTCCCATCGCGGTTGGGCAATGCCTTTCACCGCATGAACGGCAGAGGGCATCGCGGCAGACGGCGGAGTGGCATACGTGCCACGGCTGAGAACGGCTATGGTCTGTGGCCGGGTGAGCATAGCGTGGAACTGCCGCATCGCTTCACGGGTGTCGATTCCCACCGCCGCAACGTCCCGGGCCGCAACTTGGAGTTGATCCTCGCTGGGAATTCCATCCTCGATCCACTCGATCAATTCCATCCACTTATGGATGAGCGTGCCGCGTGTGGTGGCCTTGCCGGCGTCCAACCGCAGCCGATTCTCCAAGACAACCAAGGGCCCGCCCTCCAGTTGTGACGGGCTGACGGTCTCCATGCCGCGCGGGCGGTCGCCCGTCGGGGCCGCCAACGTAACCGTGAGCGACTCCGGTGAGTCTTCCGAGCGTTTGGCGGTAGGTTTGATCGCTGCCTTTTCATACCACTTTGGATCACCGCACTCATAGAGCGTTGTTTGGGGTTCGACACGACCGGTCCCGCTTAGCGCCGCCCTCAACAGACCCGCCGCCGTGGCAGGCAGGTTCTTTTCCTTCTCGGATGACGGGGCGATGATCATGTGCAGGGCGTGAATGGCACGGGTCAACGCCACATAGAGCACGCAGAGCGACTCTTCAACCACTTGCCGCTGGTACGCGTCGAACGATGCTCGCACGCCGGCGGGCAGAACCACTCGCTCCGACTGTCCGACATAGCGGCATACGTGGGTTACGTCGCTCATCGGGGTTGGTCTCCCCACGACAAGCGCCGGCGGCTGGCCGCGGAGTTGGTAGTCCAACTCCGGCAGGACGACAATATCGAATTGCAGGCCCTTCGCCTGATGGAAGGTCATCACGCGCACGTCGGCCGTGGCGGGAGACTCCACGCGTTTCTCTTCCACGAAGCGGACAAAATCATCCGCTCGCGCCGTCGCATCCGCGTCGTAGGCGTAGGCCAACTCGACTAGCTGCAAGAGTCGGCCGAGGTCGCGGCGATCGCAAGAGGGGGCCAGAGCATTCACCCAGTGGTTGATGGCTTTCCCGTAGCCATCGTCGGCCAGTTGCCGCCGCGTCTCGAGCGAGACTCGGGCCGCTAAGCGGTCGTCCTCGTAGTCCGGCAAGCCAATCGCCGCGGCCAGCCCGGAGGCGGCCAGGTGGAAGCGCGCGGTGCGGTCGCCCGGATGATCGGCGAGCGTCAAGAGTGAAAGGATCAGTTGAACGGCGGGCGAGTCGGTCAGCGGGTTGCCCCCCTCCTCACTAGCCTCGATGCCCTCTTCGCGCAAGGCATAGATCATCCGAGCCACGGCCTCGTTCTTCCGTACGAGGACACCGATCGTACAGCTACGCATCTGTTGATGCAGCCGCGCAATCTCCCGGGCCGCGAAGCATTGGGTTGCCACGGCGGACTTCTCGGCTTCACCCGCGGCTCGTGCGGTGAGCAAGCGGCAGCACCCCGGCATGTGCTTGTGGACCGTCGTATGGGTCTTGTAGCGTGCCGACCATCGCTGCGACGCTTCCGCGTGGTTGTCGAGCGCTGGGTTGTCGGCAAGAGTCTCGAAGACTCGATTGACGGTTTCGATGACTGGCGGACAAGAGCGGAAACTCTGGTCAAGCGGGCGCAGCGCCAGACGCGGGAATTCTTCCTCAAGAGTGTCGAAGATCTCCGCCACGCCTCCGCGCCATCCAAAGATGGCCTGCTTCACATCGCCGACACAAAACAGCGACGCCTGGTTGCCGGCCTGGAGAATTCGACGCGCGAACGTCCGCAACACCCGCCATTGTCCGGGATTGGTGTCCTGGAATTCGTCGAGCAAGAGATGGTGAATTCTCCCGTCCAGCCGGTACTCGATCTCATCCAACCGTTCCGCCAACGCCGCGCCGCCGAGCATCTTGGTAACGTCGGCAAATCGCACGGCGTGCCGCTGGAGTTTGAGCTTGCGGTAGATGGTATCGAAGCGCTCCAAAAGCTGGTGCGTGGCTTCGTTCTGATTGATGATTCGATCCAGCAGGTAGGCATGGGCATGATCCACCAGCGGCCGGTAGGCATCCAAGAGCGCCGCTTCGATCGGCTTGCTGTAATAGCGGGTCTCTCCGGCGGCAATCTTGGCCGCGAGCCCGCCCGAGACAAACCGGTCCCACTCCCCGTTGCGGGCGTCGTCCAGGTTCTGATCTCTGGCCTTCAAGAAGCGTTTGTCCGTAGGGAGCGGCGCGTCCGCGAGGGCCTGTAATGCCGTTGAAAGCGCCGGCTCCACAAGTTGCCGACGGCGCGGGATGGCACTCCAGGCGTCTGCCGGCGCGTCCAAATAGGTTTCGTAAAGCCCCTGCACCAGTTGAGCTAACTGGTCGCTGATCTCACGCGCAGCCTCGCCTTTGCCGAGCAGGTTCACCAACCGCACGACGTCCGAGGTCGACTCTTCCTGCAGGATGCGACGGATCGCTTCGGCCTGGAGTTGACGGTCGGCGATCTCATCGATGATTTCCCAGGCGGGGGATTGGCCGAGTTCCAGGCTGAAACTGCGGGCGATTTGGATGAAGAAGCTGTCGAGCGTGCCGGCACGCATCCGGTGCAGATGGCGCAGCAACTCCGAGAGGAGTTCCAGGCAGCGCTGCTGATCGACCGATGCGACCCCGATATGCTCCGCCAGGGCGGCGGCTTGGCGGGGATCGAGCGCGGCCTCGGCCAGTCGCGACAAGACGCGGTCGACGATCTCGCCAGCCCCTTTGCGCGTAAATGTGGTGGCCAGCACCGTATCCATCGCCGCGCCGCCGGCCAGCAGACCGATGAATCGATTGCTCAGTTGGAAAGTCTTGCCCGTGCCAGCCGAGGCCCGAATGAGGCAATTCTCAAAAGCGACCGCCGCCTTGCTCATGACTGGCCCCCTTCCTCCTCTTCCTCGGACTGGGCAATGGCAATCAGGCGATCGTCCTGGCAGATAGCGGCGAACTCCTCAAACCATCGCGGCGGCGGCGACGTCGGCGGCCAGAACTCTTCCGCCCAGATGCGCCGCACGACATCCGCCGCCGCGTCGTCGGCGTCGGCCAGATCCGCTTCGGTCCACTCCGCCAGCAATGCACTCACTCGAGTCGTGTCTTTCGGCAGGGCGATATAGCCGAGTTGGAACGGCTCGGCAAGCCCCATGCCCTTGGCCAGGTGCCGGTAGAGAGGCAACTGCAGATCGACCCACTGCCCCTGCTGGCGATGCGTTTTGTCGGGCGGCTCGGCGCGGTTCGACGACTTGTAGTCGAGAATGGCCCGCGCCGCGGTTCGCTCGTTGACGTCGATCCGGTCGACCCGGCCGCGGAGAAGCATCGGTTCATCGTCGACCATCAGCACCGCCTTCCCCTTGTCCGGCTGCTTTTCGACGTGTTCGATCCGCCACCCCTGGGCGGCCCACTCCGCCTGCCAGCGGGCGAACGCCGCCAGTCGTTTGCGTAGCTGTTCGGCCTGGATCTGGATCACCGGCAGGGGAGTCTTGCCATACAGCCCGTGGATTCGTTCGTCGAGCGTATGGCTCAGGAAGGCGGTAATCGCTTGCGGATCGGTGGACGCCGAGACTGGACTCGCGCCGAAGTCGGCGAGCACGTCGTGAAGAAGGGTGCCGAACGCCAGAGCGTCCAGTTCCTGGGCCGTATCGGAAAGGCAACGGAGATCCAGACAGTGGCGGAGGTAATAGCGGTAGGGACAAGCCAGGTAATCGCGGAACTCCGTCACCCGCATCGAAGCGATCCGTTTCTTCAGCGGACGAGGACGGGGCACCTCCAGTCGCGATGTCTCGGCCGGCATCAGTGCGCCGGGCAAAAGGACGGCCTCAGCGGAGGATACTTCCCCGGAAAACAACCGCTTCGCCCGTCGCGCGGCGATCGGTGGATCCGCGGCGAACAGCAGCCGACTGGGAAGCAGCGGATCGCCGTCGAGGGTACGACGGGCTGCAATCAAGGTAAGCCTCTCGCGCGAGGCGCACAATACGCTCAGCGCATAGACGTCGCGGGCATAGCGGCGGGAGTTGTCCTCGATGCCCAGTTGCCGCCGCAACTGGTTGGGCAAGAACAGATCTCCGTTGAGCGACGAGGGCACGACCCCTTCGTTCACGCTGGTGACGATCAGAGCCGGCGCATCATCCAGCGGCAACTCCAACCATCCCAACAGTTCGATCGCGCCCGGCGCCGGCGGCGGCGGGATCTGCTCCGCGGCGACCTGATCGAGGACCAATTGCACCGCCTCGGTCGCGGTTACCGTCGGCGCCAGTTGAGCGGGAATGTCGCGGTTCGCGGCAAGGACCTCGTGGACCTGCTGACATGCCAGCAGGATCGAGCGACCGCCGGGCGACCGGGGATCGAGCGGAACCCGTCCGAATACGCGCAGAAGCAGATCGAGAATCGGCTGGCACCATTGATCCACGGATCGCTGCGATCCGCGCAGATCGCCGACCAGGTCGCGGATCCCGTCACTAAGAGCCCGCAGTCGCTGGCAATCATCGTCGCCGCCGAGCCACTGCTCTCCGAGGCTGGTCGGAAAATGCCGGCTGTGATAATCGTCGAGCAATGTCGGCCAGTCGTCATCCAGCCCGCGGGCCGAGAGCCAATCGGTCACCGCCGGATGCCGTACCAGCGAGGCCAAGGCAGCGAACCGTTGCCCTTCGAGGTATTCGGCCATTGCCGACAGGAGCCGATAGGGTGGCGACTGGGCGGTGGGCCTTCCCACGCCATAGCGGGTCGGAATGCCGCACTGTGTCAATTGACGCTCGATCGAAGGTACGAGCCGTTCGTCGGGAACTCCCACCGTGATCTGGTCCGCCCGATACCTTCCGCCGAGTTTTGCCAATCCGCGAACCACCTCCGTGGCCTGCGCTGCCGGGCCGCCCACCACTTCGATCTGCTCGTCCCGGAGGGGAATGGCCGCGTCTTGCCAGGCGTCCTGGTCGAGACATCCATAGGCGTCGAATCGGAAAGCAAGCTCATCGGGCGCAAAGATGAGGGCTGTCACCTTGGAGGCGACCTGATCGAGCATCAACTTCTGCACACGATTGAGATCGGCTGTGCCGATGAGAACGATCTCGGCGTCGGTCTGGCACTCGCGCTCGCGGATCGCCACCAGCCTCGCCGTCTGCAAATCCCAAAGATCGAGACTGTCGAGCAGCCGCAGATACTTCTCTTGCACTTCAGCCAGGGCTTGCCAACGGCCCGCTTCACAAAACCCCGGCAGTTCTTGCCCCCGCCGGGCGACCTGCTCGAAGGTCAGGTTTTCGGCCGCCAGTTCCGTGTGGAGCCGCGCCAGCAGGCCGCCCAGTCCCAGCCAGCCCGCCAGGTCGTCCCCAGCGGGGACGGCGGGCAAAACCCGGTCGAGTCTCTTCGCCCCGGTCTTCCGGAGTGCATCGGCCCAGGCCAATTGTTGGACGAGCCTGTCCGCGAAGGGGCGTTTGGCGACGTAGAGCCGCTCCGGCAGTTGTCCGACCGTAACCACCATCGGCGGTCGCAAGGCCAGTTTCTCTTGCTCGGCGCGATCGATCAACAACTCCATCAACCGCCGACCTGCTCGACCGCCGGGCAGTGCAAGGATTGTCTTCTCAAGATCCAGCCGGTCCGGCGTGCGGAAACGGGCAACCAGGTAATCCACCGCGCTGTGAAGCGGCAGGCCGGACCAGTCGAGAAACACGCGACTGAGCGACATAGCAATCTCCAGAGACACTCACTGGTCCGCCGGCAACCAGCAATTCAAGTAGAACTTCTGTTTTGACGCTTTGCAAGCATTCTGAACACCGTCGCCATCTTCCGCAACGGGCTGCTATACTAATGGACATCCGATTTCCTCAACTTTCTGGTTCGCAGTTGTCCTCTTCGAAACAGCCGAGAATCGGGGGGATTGTTTTGGTTGCATTTTGGGGGCGTCTCTCTTTTCAACGCGTGAGGTCACCATGAACGATTCTGCTGCGGATGCTGCGAGGGCTGAACGTCCGACGTACCCCGGTGGCCGCCTGATGTCGCTGGATGCCTTGCGCGGGTTCGACATGTTCTGGATTCTCGGCGTGGACGAAGCGGTCCATGCCTTCGCCGAGATTTACAATCCGGCCCCGGTTGAGGCCGTCAAGATGCAGTTCACCCACGTCCAGTGGGAGGGGTTTGTTTTCGAGGACTTGATTTTCCCGCTGTTCATCTTCATCGTCGGCGTGTCGATTGTGTTCTCGCTGGGCAAGCTGGTGGCTGCCAAAGGTCGGGGCGGAGCGCTAAAACGGATTCTGATTCGGTCCGTTGTTCTGTACCTGCTGGGCCTCGCTGTCTACTACGTGGACCTCGGCGAGGTCCGCTGGTTGGGAGTGCTGCAGCGGATTGCGCTGTGCTATCTCTTCACCGGGCTGATCTTCTGCTTCGTCCGGCTCCGGGGACTCGTGGTCGCCCTGGTAACGCTGCTCTTCGCGTATTGGGCTCTGATGTGTTTTATACCCGTGCCGGGTATTGAACCTCATTCGTTTGAGGAAGGGCGCAACCTGGCTAACTACATCGACGCCAGGTTCCTGCCCGGCTTCAAGTGGGACGGGGATCACGACCCGGAAGGCCTGCTGAGCACGATTCCGGCCGTCGCCACTTGCTTGCTTGGTGTTCTGGCGGGGCTGCTGCTGAAGAACGATGCGATCGGACCCTATCGGAAAGTCGCCGTGCTGCTGGCTGCCGGTGTCGTCGCTTTGATCCTCGGCTATACCTGGGGGCTGCAATTCCCGGTGATCAAAAAGGTCTGGACGAGTTCCTACGTCCTGGTCGCCGGCGGGTACAGCGCCTTCCTGCTGGGAGTCTTTTATCTCGTTTTGGACGTCTGGGAGTGGCGAGGCTGGGCAACCATGTTCGTGTGGATCGGCACGAACGCGATCGTGCTCTACATCATCGCTGGCTTGGGCAACCTCGCCTGGCTGGCCGAGCGCTTTGCCGGCGGCGACCTGAACGAGACAGGCGGGCCGGTTTTGACGTTCCTGCTGCACGTGCTGACGGTCGCAATCGTGATTCTGATCGCCAGGTTTCTGTATAAACGGCGAATCTTCATTCGCGTTTGAAGATGCATCCATGGGAAGACGACGCCGACCGCGCGAAGCGACTGGAGTGGCTTCGGCGGACCGTGGAAACGTACGGATGTTGGTCGATGCTCACGATGTGACCCAAATCTTCGGTGGAGTACACAGAACCATCGCGCCGCGCGAGCGCGCCTTGAGCAGTTGCTTCGGGCGCGCCGGGACGACAACGCGAAGGTGCAAGGGAGGCACGACGTTGCGCAGAATGCAGGGGGAGAAGTGTGGCGGTCAACCATAGCGTTTTTCCAGTTTCGCGAAGCCCCTCGCCACCGAGGGCACCTGTGGTGCCCAAGTTCGCGATTTCTCAAATCGGAGCACGTTTGGGTACCACGCGCTTCCGGGTGGGAGGGCCGCCGACTGGCAGCGGCTGGAGACTCCGCCGCAAACCGTGGGCGGGGACGCAACGAACTTGCCATACAGGACTGTGGTTCCAGAACGGGGACAGGCACCTCGCCCAGGCATATTTCTGACGTGTCCGCGGATTTCCGGCTCGGAGCCAGTCCGGGGTTCTTGAACGATGCGCGAATTGCCAATGAACTTCGGAGCCGAAAACGCCCGAGGAGGATCGGGTTGCCGGCTTCGAGGATGGACATGCGTCCAGTTTTCCAGTCACAGCATGATGGGTGCGGCGCGGATTGTCAATCGCTCTTTTCTGGGCCACGGCAATGAAAGGCAGTTCCGTGACTGTGATGTGCGATTTTGCCCGGCAAGCGTGGTGGCGAGGGAGGGGGAGTTTTTCGACAAGGCGGGTTTTCTGCGATTTGAGTCGGGCGAGTGGCTCGGTTGGAAGAGATTGGTTGGGCAGGGTTTGCGCGGGCAGGCCATGCGCGCAAGTTCGCACCGACCGAAAGCCGGGTGTCTAAAAAGTTGAGAATTGAGAGCCAGAAGGGGGAAGGCGGGAGTTCGGGGCGTATCGAATTATTGGACGAGGTTTGCGGCCGTCGATTCTCCTGCGGCGAGGCACCTGCCAGTCCCCGTTTCCGGATAGCCTCCGACACCGCCGATGAAGACCAGATCGGGTCTGGCGCGGGACGACGTTGCGGGCGATGCGGCCTTCTTGCTTGTCATGCCGGCGCAAACCTCGGGGTACCTGGTGGCCGTTCGGACCCAGGCCGATAATCCACGTCCAGTTCGGTTCCACGCAACGCACGACGGGGGTGTTGTACGGGCGTTGAATCTGGACCGATCGCGAGGATAGCGGCTCGCTCTGGCGAGCCTGACGGTCGGCTTTTTTGCGACGCCCCGCGGTGGCGCTGCAAAATTTCGGGCGAGGGCACTAGCCGCAACTCGTTTCCGGAGTCACGCTTGGCGGGTTGGCTGTTGACGGAAGTTCCACATCGCCCGGCAGCGGGGCGTTGCAAAAATCGCTTGCGCTGCCACCGGCAAAAGGGAAATCACGGCTTCGGAAAGCGGAAGGGGGATAGCACGGATGGCAGAGCCGGGGCACGGATGAGAGGGACAGACCAAGGGAGAGGAGGGCGAGAAGAAGGTTGCTAAAAGATGGCCGTCAAAGAATAAGGAGGGGGAAGACGGTGGGAGACTGGATGCCGAAGCGAGGCAGTGATGATGGAGCATGGTGCAGGGAGCGTGGAGCAGGGAGTTTACCGATTGGAGTACGAAACGCGGAGCCGGGAGCAACCGACCGCGCGTGCGCGCGGCGGGTTGCTGCCGGGATTGGCCGGCAGGGCTCTGGGGAACGTAGTAAATTGTCAAAGATGGATTGTATTCATGTGTTCAGTATACAAGGCCATGTTGACCGATGCGGCGCAACTTGTCAAGTAGCCTTTTTTTAGGCCAAACGGAACAAGAGAAGGGGGATATCCATCAAATATCTTCGAGTTGAATCACGATCCGCTTGCGGATGTGCCGTTCGTCGGCGCGGCCGATCTGTGTGAACTCAAGAAGACCAATCGGGAGAAAGACTACGCCGTGATTGGCGAACTCGCCCGCTTGATACCCGATCGGCGGCAACAGTTGTTGCTTTCGCGCAGTGCCCGCGACCTGATCCGTGTTGCGAGGGAGACCCTGCACCAGAACGGGGCCAGGCGTTTAAACATCAACTTTGATTCCGCATCTCAAGGTTGACATTCAGAGCCTGACCACGTTTTGTATTCTGTTTTGTTGGTGCCGTTGTCCGCCGTCAATCGACCCAGTTTACGACTTTGAGGTTCGGCACCTGTCGGAAATGCCTCAAGTTCCGGGTTACGAGCGTGGCATCGTTGGCCAGGGCAATGCTGGCAATCAGGAGGTCGGCACGTCCGATCCTTCTTAGCCGGTCGACTTTCAACAGCCGCCCGAACTGCTCTGCGGCAGCGGCGTCGAAGGGCACGATGGTCAACTCCGACAGCCGTTCTTCGCTTCGATCGAGACGTTCCTGGGCCTTGAGGGTCTCTTCGGCCGTTTCGGCTTTCAGCAGGTTCTCGCAGCGCCTTCGCAGGATCTCGCTCTTGGTGACCGAGGTCGTTCCCACCTCCGTGTCGCCGACTTCAGCAAGACGCCGAACGACGCGCTCGTGTCGTGCCCAAAGGTGCGATAAGGTGTCGGTGTCGAGAAGATGCATGTCGCGCTACTCCTCGACTTCCGGTCGCCCCCGATCGCGATAGATCGAGGCTCGCAGTTCGGCAAGGTCTTCTTGGTCGCCCTCGAAGGCACCGGCTTGACTCAGGAGCATTTCCTTTCCCGAACGGCCTCGCAACCATTCGTCCAGCGCGCGACGGGAGAACCGCCACTGGTCGCCGACCTGCCTGCCGGGAATCGCCAGTCGCGCCGCATGATGCCTCACCGTCGCTTCCGGCAGCCGCAGGAACTCGGCAACTTCTCCCAGAGTCATTACTTCCGAGGGAGTCACGGTGGTAGCCATCTCGCACATCTCCTGTCCATGTCAACGTTCCCGTAAACCTGACTTTTCATTTTACCCCGGAGCCGACGCCGACGTCTACGGACGCTCCCCCGGTGCTGCAATTCAGACGTAAGCGGGCGGGCCGAGGCGGGCGGAGGCCGGGAAAACGGGGGGCTCGGATTGGGGCCGCAGCGGTCGTGGTTCATGACTGCGGATCCTCCTTCTGTAGCAGACGGGCCTTCGCCAGTGCCTTTCGGCGCGCTTTTGCGTCAGCAGGTCGCCGAGGACATGGCTGGGTGGCCCTGCTTGCGTTACGCTTCCGTCGGCGTGTTCGGGGGCGAATCGTGTGCCGCTGCTTGGGATTGAATGCGTTCTCCTATACGGAAGGATCGTCCTACAATCCCAAGCAGTGCTCAGCGGCGGACCGACCCGCCTACTGCCCAGCTACCCGAACGACTCGCCCGAATGGGAAGATCGCCTGATCCTTCCACGAACACTGCTTGGAGTTGTGGTAGGTCCAGTCCCCATGGCACGTCCGTACAACTCC
>JAAYEH010000604.1 GCA_012728855.1 Rhodopirellula sp.
GCACCGTGGTGGGAGCTTTGCGGCGGCCGAGGGCAGGGCTATACCGCGCACGCACGTCACACCGGCGGCGGTTCTGGGCACGGCCGTTTACGGTCGTTTTTCGCCGCAGGCGTATAGCCCCGGCGTTGTACGCCGGGGCGGGCAGTGGGATCCCACGCTGATATCGGAGAAGCCCGTTCTACGGGCTTTTTCTTCGGCTTGAGCCGTTGTTTCGCTGCGGTCGATCGAATCGAAACGGGGACGGGGCTAGTTGTGAGAACCCCGGCAGAAGAAAAAGCAACGAAAAAGGGGCGTCACTGATTTTGTCGAATCCGGGGACAACTAATGACTAAACAGTGATGGCCCTGTTTTCTTCCAGATGGGCGAATCATGCCCTTCAGTTTACCACGCTTCCTCAGAGCGACGAGAGCGCGACAACGAACGGGAACTGTCTCTGGAGGCCGTTGACGGCGCGGGAGTCCGCCGTGATGAACTCGCAGCCCTCCCGCTCCGCAAGGGCGACGTAGAGGCAATCGAAGACGCCGACCAGCGTCTGCGAGGAGATGGCGATGGCTCGGTGCATCAGGGGCAGGGAGGGGACGAGTTGAGGCGCGGTGGTCATCACGTTAGACCAGAGATCAAGGGCCTCGCCCGGCGTGATCCGCGCCTGGCGTTCGGCGCGGGTCAGGGCGTGGGCCACCTCGCCGGGAAAGATATCGGGGGCGAGGAGTTCATGGACGGCCGCCTGGAACTCGGCACGCAGACGAAGGGCGATGTCCGAATCGTGCTCGGGTATCACCCACTTGAATGCCGTTGAGCTGTCGAGGATGTACCTCATGGCTCGGGCAATTCGCCTCGAAGTTCGCGGATGGCGGATACGCCGATGTCGAGCGTGCCGAATTGCCTGCGGAGCCTTTCGGTAACCTCCTCCGACCGCTCGCGGACCCTGCGGGCAATCTCAGCGGGGATCGGTTTTCCGGCAGCGACGCAGAGAGCGATTGCTTCGGCATCAGCCGAGACCTCGGGAGGAATGGCAGTATCTTTATCTTTCAGTTTGCTGCTCATATCATTATTATCCGTCTTTTGTTTAGTCCGTCAAGGGGGGGCGGAGGTGGATAAGCGGAGGTCATTAGACGAAAGAACAAAAGAACAACGACACGCAATGCGATGACGTTGAAGAGGGCGCCTTCGTTTGGGATTGGTCGGGGCAATGACGCGAGAAACGGCGCGTCGACCGCGCCGGCAACCTCGTTCTGACGATCATTCACAACGAGAATGCCGTCTCACCGCAACAAGACGCCCGCGAGTAGGCGGTTTTCGGCAAAGATACCTTCTGCCGCGCGCGGAATCCTCGCGGCAGAAGGCGGAGTCAAAGCAGCGCGCTTTCGGCTTACGTCGGACAGCCGTTGAGATTGGCCAGGTGATGGCAGCCGCGCCGGGCGGCGGCCTCCTGCAAGCGCTGCCGCCCAAACGCAAAGGCCACCCCCCAGACACGCGGACGCGAGAACAAGCGGCCCATCGTCGTCTGCCACACCTCCGCGTTGGTTCCCAGGCGGGGATAGGATCGAAGCCACCTCGGCGGTCACCCGCGCCTTTCCCCGCCGGATCAAGCGGCTGGTCCAGTCGACAAGCTGAAGGTAGCTGCCCAACGAAAAGCCCTCCAGTAAACCAACTCGCTCCGTACTCTGCTTGCGGGCCAGTCGGGGTCAGACCGGAACTTACTACTTTTATTTTCGCTTCCGTAGCTTTCGTCCGAGGGTCTCAATGACTTGCAGCACCTCGGGCCGCGTCGCCAATCGTCGGGTTCGTGGGGGCAGACCCTGTTTCCGGTTTACAGCGGTGTGCGGTTCTGGTCGACTCAGGGCATGGCACGACCACTTCGTATTGAGTTTCCGGACGCGATCTACCACGTGATGTCACGGGGAAACGGACGCCAGCGGATCTTTTACGACGAAAGCGACTACCAACGGCTCTGGCAGGGACTGGCCCAAACCCTGGACCGGTTCGGTCTTGAGATCACGAGCGTCGCCTGCATGCCCAACCACATCCACGTCTTCTTGCGTACGCCCGAGCC
>JAAYEH010000605.1 GCA_012728855.1 Rhodopirellula sp.
CGGACTTCTCCGTGACCCTGAGTTGGTCGTTGGCCGACGTCCCGCGGAAGATGACCGTGTCGGTGCCGCCGGCGCCCCGTTCGGCGTCGGCGTACATCACCTTGAACGCATTGACCTGGTTGAAGTATCCCTCGCCGGACATGATGGCCCAGCGGGGGTAGTATTCCAGCAGGTCATCCCCCTCGGAATCGGTGAAGTAGACGGTATCGCTGCCGCCATTGCCGCGGGCGTAGATCGTCTCGGCAGTGACGGATATCGACACCCCGTCGCCGGTCATTTCGCCCGAGCCGGGGTTGGCCGTGTACTGGTTGTGCCCGTTGGAGCCCCAGATCGTCACGGTGTCTTCGCCTTGGCCGCCGTCGTAGTCGACCCATTCGATATCTGTGGCGGCGAGCGAGTAGCCCTGGCCGGAAAACGTGCCGAAGGTGGGATGGATCGTGGCGCTATCCGGACCGGTGGCGCCGACGAACCGCACGTTGTCGGTTCCGGCGGAACCTTTGAATGAAAAAGAGGCCGCTTCGACGGCGGTGAACGTGTAGTCCATCCCGTTGATCGTGATCTTGTGTCCAACACTGGCGTCGAACACAAGACGGTCGTCACCGGCCGTGCCATGAACCGTCACGTGTGTGCCCACCGATGCGACGAGATTCACCAGGCGGAGGCCGACTTCCGTCGCGTCGCCCGTCAGACGGACATAGTATTTTCGATTGTCCAGGGTGGGCCAGTCGATTCTCTGACCGCCATCGACGATCCTGCCCGTGGTGACCGGCCGCACGTCATGGTCGCCCTCGTATCTCTGGTCGTATAGCTCCAGGCCGACGCCGTAGTGCGGACCGTCGTAGACAACCTGGATCGAGAGCAGACCCTCGTGCGTCGTCTCGAATTTGTACCAGAGGTCTTCCTGCGACGGATCCAGCCCCGTGAGTTCGAGATCCTCGACGTCGCCCAACCGATACGGCATGAAGGGAGGCCGCGGATCGGGAGGGGTGTACATGGTCGGCGGGTTGGAGATGTCGACCAGCTTGATGCTGTAGACCACGTCGTCAAAGTCGACCTTGTCGGGGCGGTCGCCGGTCTCCCAGGCGTGCTCGAGCACGTCGGGGGCGAATTGCTGATCGTGAAGGTGATCCCGGCCTTCAGGGTTCGCCGCGTCCAACGAGAAGAACGCCAGCGGCTTGTCGCCGCACCAATCGTCCGATTTGTCTTTGTGATCCTTGTCTTTGCCGTCCTTGTGGTCCTCGGGGTCGTTGATCTCGTCGTCCTGGATGACGAAGAAGGCCAAGCGGGTGCCGCCGGGCAGGATGAGGTCGCGCGTTGCGCCAACACTGGACGCATGTTGGAACACGAGCCACCAGTCGGCCTGCTCGATCACGGTGGCGGCGTAGTCGGGATGTCCGGGGGAGACACCCGCGACGGTGCCTTGCTCGTCGTCGACGGCAAACGCCCACACTTCGTCTTTTCGTTTGGAGCCGTCGAAGGTCCAGGTGAAGCGGAGTGCAACGGCATCGTTGGGCGTGCCGGGAAAGGTGACGATCTGGCCGTCGGTCGCCAGGATGAACGGAACCCGGTCATCAACGGTGACCGAAACCGTGGCCTCATTCGAAACGGCTCCCTTGTCGTCTGCCACCGTGTAGCTGAATCTGTCGTCGCCAACAAAGTCTGTTGCCGGTGTGTAGGTGATCTCGCCAGTCGCCGCACTTACGGTCGCCGTGCCATGTGCCGGTTGTGCGACCACGAGGACGCTTGCCGCGTTGAGCGAGCCGTCGACGTCCTGGTCGTTGGCGAGCACTGCCACGACCACGGCGGTATTCTCATTGGTTACGGCCGTGTCGTTGACGGCGACGGGAGGCGTGTTGCCGTCGGTGGACGCAACCTGAATCTGGCCTGTGGCGAAGTGTGTCCCTGCGTCGGTTTCGACGACCGTGATCCTGGTCGCGAACAGCCCTGCGACCGCGTAAGTATGTGTGCCCGTCACCTGGTATTGTCCGTCCGGCAATTCCTCGACGATTCCAGGGGATGTCTGGCCGTCTCCCCATTCGATTGTTGAGATGAAGTTCTCCGGGATGGACAGCGGGTTGGCGTCGTCGAAGGAACCGATTGCCGCGGTGAAGGATTCCGCCGCCCGCACCATCAGATTCGCAGCCGATACATCGATGGGGGCATCGGTCACTACGGCGCCGGTCACCAGCGGCACATTGCGGATCACCCGCACGTGCTGGGCGAAGAGTTCACTGCCAACAAGGATGTCCGGCAACCCGTCTCCGGCGAAATCTCCGGCCGTGATTGCGGCCAGGACGTAGGGCGAGTTCGCATCGAGGATCTCGGGCGGCCCAAAGGTGCCGTCGCCCTGGTTGTACATCACGCTGATATCGCGCTCGGAGCCAAACAGCGGATCGCCGCGCACGAGCATGAGATCGAGACTGCCGTCACCGTTGAGATCGGCAACGTCGATCGCGCCGAACGACTCATTCGGCCGGTAGACGACGGGCGCCTCGAAGGTTCCATCGCCGACTCCCAGGAGCACGACCACGCCGCCGTTGACGGTCCCTCCCTCAGCCAAATCTCCGGCATTCGCAATAACAAGGTCGAGGCGACCGTCATGGTTGACATCCGCGGCCACGACGCCCGACGCCCCGGTTCCGGTCGGCTGCGCTGCTCCCGCGATGAATGTCTGGTCTGTTTGTGCGAGTAGAACCTCCACCTCGTTGGTGAATCGTCCGCTGCCGACAAATGAGATGGTCTTCACGGCTGCGGCGTCGATACGCCCATCGCCATTGAAATCGCCGAATGCGAACCGCGATCCAACCGATTGCGTGCGTAAAACCGGCGTGCCCAGACTGCCGTCGGCCAGGATCGGCACGGTTGCGATGGTGCCCGTGACCGCGGCGGCGACGAGCAATTCGTCCTCGCCGTCGCCATTGTTGTCGGCGATCGCCATATCGCGCGGAGCGACGACGCTGGCGACGGTTTGGTTCGGGATTGCCACCGGCGGCATCGCATCGAAGCTGCCGTCGCCGCGGCCGATGAGCACATCGACATAGTCGCTGTGCGACGACGCAACCACCAGGTCGAGTTTGCCGTCTCGGTTGAGGTCGCCGGGGATGATGGACCAGAGCAGGCCGGCGAGTGCATCGCTCAGGCGCGACGCGATCAGCGTTCCATCGCCGCGACCGAGCAGGAGGCCAACCGTGCCTGAATCGAAGTTCGCGGTAGCTACATCGAGATGTCCATCACTATCGAGATCCCCCAGCGCGATACCCCAAGAGCCTCCGCCCGCGAAATAGCTGACCGCCGGGCCAAAGGTGCCGTCTCCTTGATTCAGAAGCAGGCTTATGCCTGCTCCGCCCACCGAAGGCTCGGCGGTCACAAGGTCGGTGCTTCCGTCTCCGTCGAAGTCGCCGGAAAGCAATTGTGTGGCCGACAGTCCGGCATCGTATGCGGTTTCCGTGCCGAAAGTGCCGTCACCGTTTCCCAAGAGCACCAGCACGTCGTCGGGTCGATCTCCACTGAAGAACGTGCGTGAGGTGGCTACGTCCAGTTTCCCATCCCCATCGAAATCTCCAAGCGTTGCCGACTGGACACTCGGCAGGGTTCGGTCGGGCTCGTTGAGATAGCGCTGACCAGGGCGATACGTGCCGTCAGCATTACCGAGGAGAATATACAGGCCGTCGTGTGATCGCACGGGTGGGGCACTCGGGTTGGCTGGATCGGTGAAGGTGGATCCGTTGGCGGCCATGACGAGGTCGACAATAGAGTCGCCGTCCACATCACCGGCGGCAATGGTTCCCCGCGTGCCTTGACTGTTGCGAGACACTCCCGCGCGTACGAGCACCCCTGGCAAGAACGTGCCGTCGCCGCGCCCGTGGAAAACCTCGATGCCGCTGTTGGGAAACGTTCTCGAAGCGTTGTCGAACGGTCCGGTAACTTCCACCGCGATGTCGACGGAACCGTCCATATTGAGGTCGCGCAGTACGAGCGAGCCCGCTTCTTCACCGGTCGTCAGGTACTGCGCCGCCGCAAACGTGCCGTCGCCGGCATTCAGTAGGATCGCGACGTTTCCCGGCACGAAGTCTCCCAACGAAATCGCCGCGACAATGTCCGTGCGGCCGTCGCCGTTGAGGTCGCCCGTGGCCATGTCAAAAGGTGATTGAGTCAACGGGTAGACACGGGATTGCGCGTAGCTCCCATCCGTGTTTCGCGCGAAAACAGCCAAGCCGCCCGGCACTCCCACGAGCACCTCGGTACGACCATCGCCGTTCAGGTCCGCAATGGCAACGGCGCTCGGCTTGGGATCGGTTGCCCGCGTGCCCAGCGGCAACTGGGGCGCGGTATCAAACGTGCCGTCCCCGCGGCCGAGCGATACCAAGATACCGCCAATTCCGATCCCGTTCGCGACCGAGACCGCGTCCAGGAATCCATCGTGGTTTACGTCCGCGGCGAGCACGTCTCGCTGGAGGGTGGGCGATGGAATCGTTTGAGCGACGTTGACCATGCCGTCGCCGCGGCCCGGGTAAATCCGCAGGACGGCGGAATTGCCTACGATGGCCACGTCGAACTGGCCGTCGCGGTTGAAGTCCCCGATCAGTACCTCCCGAGCCTGGGAGCCGATCATCGTTTGGGCCGTGACAAACCCGCCGTCCGCTTCGGCCAGAAGCACCGTGATGGTTGTGTCGATGTCCGACGCAACGACGTCCGGTCGCCCGTCCCCGTTCAAATCGACCACGGCAATCCGGTAAATCGTGGTTGCCGCGGGATGACTCACGGAAGTGAACGTACCGTCGCCCGCTCCCGTCAGGACAACGAGATGGCCCACGCCCACGACGATGTCCAATACCCCATCTTCGTTCATATCGGCAATTGCCAACGAGTTAGTCGTGCCGGGCAGGGGAACCGACGTTGGCGGGCCAGAGAATCCCGCCCCGTCACCAAGCAGTATCAGCAGCGAGATGTTAAGCGGACTGCCAACGACGATATCGGGATGGCCGTCGCCATTGAGATCGCCCGTCGCCACGATACTACCGAGAAAGGCTGTATGAATGCCGGCAGTCTCAAAGGTGCCATCTCCAAGGCCGCGAAACACCTCGATGAATGCCCCGCATCCCAGCGATCCGCACCCGTAACCGACGACGACGTCCAGGTTGCCGTCCGAGTCGAAGTCCAGCGTTGCGATGGAGCCCGGCGGATAGGGGGACAGGGGAGTCGTGGAGGATCCCACGCGCAGACTTCCGTCGCGGCTGCCAAACACGACGCTGAGCGATTCCGTCCCCGGCACGTCGATCTGGCCGGCGACGACCAGATCCACGATGCCATCGTTGTCAAAATCGCCCGCAGCCGCGGCCTGGAACCTGGTCGGTATGTCCACGACTTGGGTTGGGGCAAAGGTGAAATCAACACCGCCGAACGTAATGAACGCCTTGTTGGCGCCGAGATTCGATTGGCCGACCGCGACGTCGAGTTCGCCGTCGTCGTTGAAGTCCGCAACGACCGGGGCAAACAGAGCGCCGATGGAGGCGAGCAGCGATGCCTCAAAATGGTTGCCGGCGATCGACTCGCTCCCGGATACGCTCGCCCCGTCGGGCTCGGTGACGGTCACGTGGAACGGATACTCACCGGCC
>JAAYEH010000606.1 GCA_012728855.1 Rhodopirellula sp.
AAGTGGTACAAGAACCGTTGCGGCCAGCTTGCACCGATGACGTTGAAGCCCGCGGCGTGATTCTCGGATCCTTAGCTCGGCCGCGAGCCACGCGATCGTTCAGACCGATTTCGCCGGGCTTCCTTGAATAGTGAATTGTCCTTGGGGTGTGCAGGCGTTTGGGGCAGGATAGTGGTATGGCAAGAGCTTTACGAATCCAGTTTGCCGGCGGCCTTTACCATGCGATCTCCCGAGGCAACGAACGTGGCGCGGTGGTCCGAGGCGACTCGGACCGCGCGAAGCGGCTGGACTGGCTTCGGCGGACCGTGGAAACCTGCGGATGGCGTTTGCACGCGTTCGCGCTGTTGAATCACCAACTTGGTGGGGTATGCTAAGGTTTGCAGGTGAGAAATCCAGCCTGCGATTCCAATAGGGCTGTACTTGTTGTATTGTGAGCGGCCGGATGGCAGAGAGCAGCAACGCAAAGCGGCCGCAACTGGCGGCTTCGGAACTAAGCCGGATCGACATGATCTGCGACCGTTTCGAAGCGGCGTGGAATTCGGGCCGTCCGCCCGAGATCGAACCCTACCTGGCCGACGTCCCCGAGCCGCTGCGTTCGCGTCTGCAAAGAGAGCTGGAAGCGATTTCGGCCGAGCGGAAAGGTAGACGTGGCGGAGCCATGAACCTGGAGCGTTTCGGCCGCCTGCTGCTACGGAGCGGGCTGATATCGGCCGAGGAACTGACGAGTTTTCAAGCCGAGTTGGGCGGGTCGCCCAGCGCCGAAGATCTGGCCCGGGCACCTGGTCCGCGCCCGCAAGCTCACCAAGTACCAGGCAAAAGAAGTCTGGCAAGGGCACAGCGACGGACTGGTTCTGGGCGAATACGTCATCCTCGACGAGATCGGCGCCGGCGGAATGGGCAAGGTGCTCAAAGCCAGGCATCGGCGGATGGAACGGATCGTCGCCCTCAAGGTTCTCTCGTCGAAACTGGTCGGCTCGCCTGAAGCACTGAAGCGATTCCACCGCGAAGTGAAAGCGGCGGCTCGGCTGGAGCACCCGAACATCGTCACGGCCTACGACGCGGGCGAATCCAACGGGATCCATTATTTCGTCATGCAGTACGTCCGCGGCACCGATCTGTCGCAGATTCTCAAGCAGAACGGACCGTTGACCGTGGAGCAGGCGGTCGATTGCACCATTCAGGCCGCCCGCGGACTGGAATACGCGCACCAACAAGGCGTGATTCATCGGGATATCAAGCCGGGGAACCTGCTGCTGGACGATCAAGGCGCCGTCAAAATCCTGGACATGGGGCTGGCGAGGATCGAGCGGCAACTTGGCGGAGATACGGCCGGGCCGGCGGATGCCAGCGAGAAGCTGACCTCCACCGGCATGGCCATGGGCACCTGCGACTACATGGCTCCCGAGCAGGCGGAAGACACCCATGCCGCCGACGGCCGTGCGGACATCTACTCGCTGGGCTGCACGCTTTATTGCCTCTTGACGGGAAAGCCTCCCTATCAGGGCGATACGCCGGTGAAGGCTATCTTGGGGCACATTCGCGATCCCATCCCCTCGCTGCGGGCAATCCGGTTGGATGTCCCGGAAGAACTTGATGCCGTCTTCCAGAAGATGGTCGCCAAACGCCCCGAAGACCGCTATCAGTCGATGACCACGGCGATCCAGGCATTGCAGGCGTCGGTGGCGCCGGTGTCGGATGCCAGCCGGGTTCGTGCGGCGCACGATCCATCGGACGCGGCACTGACGAGCTTCCTGGCCAACCTGGGGAAATCGGCTATGCGAGCGGGCGTTCCGCAGGTGACGGAAGAGACCGTGCGGAGCCGGGTTGAGCAGGAGACGGGCATTGTCGCACGGATCACCGCGGCAATGCGAGGACGCCTGGCGAAGCACACGGCTGCTGGTGGTCTGGGACTCCTTGTGACCGTCGTTGTGGCTGCGTCTGTTCTTCATCGGAACATCGACCACTCGGTGCAAGATTTCAGCACGTCCGGAAGTGCAGGCGGGGGAGAGGCCGCGGCCGTCGCGAACCCTGCCGCCGCCTCGGTGCGGTTCACCGAAGCGGAAGGCAGGGCTACCCCCGAGTCTCCGAGAGACACCATTCGCGAGGGCGCGGAAGCGTCGTCGGCGAGCGTGCTCGAAGACTGGCTCAGCGGCTGGAGCGATCCAGTGAATCTCGGGCCAATCGTCAACACCGCCGGTGGAGAATCGGCTCCGGCTCTTTCGTTCGATGGTCTGACACTGCTCTTCTGCTCGGATCGCGTCGGGGGACAGAGCGGAGGGGATCTCTGGATGTCTACTCGCACTTCACCAGCCGACGCATTTGGCACTCTGGTGAAGCTGGGGCCCACAGTCAATACCTTATCGGATGACCATGGGCCCTCGCTGTCTGCCGACGGTCTGACGCTTCTGCTCAGTTCTGATCGCCCGGGAGGACTGATGGGAGGCCACGACCTTTGGATGGCCACTCGCCGGTTGCTGAGCGATTCCTTCGACGAGCCAGTCCACCTTGGCCCGACCGTCAACAGTAGCGCGAATGATTCCTGGCCTACTCTATCCGCGGATGGTCGGACTCTCTTGTTTTCTTCGGACCGGCGCGGCGGGCTCGGCGGCTACGATCTTTGGATGTCGACTCGCGCGACCTCGGACGGCGACTTCGGTGATCCCGTGAATCTTGGATTCGCGGTGAACAGCAACGACTGGGATTATTTTTCGGCCTTGTCTGCAGACGGCCGAGTTCTCGTTTTCAGTTCCACGCGGCCAGGCAACGGCAAATCGGATTTATGGATATCTGGGAGGTCTTCGTGCGACGAGGCTTTCGGCACTGCTATCAACTTGGGAGGGCAGTTCAACACTAGCGCTGACGAGGTTTCCGTTGCGCTCTCGGGCGATGGCCGGACTCTGATCTTCGCCTCCGATCGCCGTGGTGGGCTGGGCAGTTGGGATCTTTGGATGTGTACCCGGACGAATTCTGTGCAGAACACGACTGAGTTGCCCGGCAGGCCCGCTCCCGCCGTCGCCTCTTTCGATCCAATGGTTGCCTCACTTCCTCTGGATGCAGCCGGCACGCCGCCGGGCGCCGAGCCAGAGCCCTCATCCGGTAACATGCGGCCGCCCGCGCCCGGTACGGATTCATCTCCTGCCGTTCCGGCGTTGGCGGCTGCGCTGCCTGAGTTGGAACATCTGCTCGCGCAGCAGGATCCGCTGGAGGCAAAGTATTCCGAGGCGATGGATCCGGTCGATGCCCTGATCCGCGCGTGGGACTTTGCCGCGGCCGAGGCAGCGCTCGAAAGACTTCGCTTCGACGAGTCGGAACTGGCCGAGCGATTGCTCCGGCGGCGCGAGGAAGTCGCTCGGTTCGCCGCCTTGAAGGAGCGGATGGTCCAACGGATCAACGCGGCCCAACCTCCGCTGACGAAGCGCGATCTGGCGTTGCGCGGCCTGGGAGGCAATGTGGCGGGGGCGGATGCCTCAGCGGTGAGCATGCGGCTGGCCACCGGTAAGCAAGAGACACTGGCCTGGGACGGCTTGGGGCAAGGGGCGACGGAAAAGCTTCTGGCGCTGGTCGTCGACGACGAGAAAGGGGAAGACTGGCTGAGTGCGGCCCTTTTTGCACACGCATTGGGCGATGGGGCCTTGGGGAGGCGGTTGCTGAAGGAGGCGGAGCGCCGCGGCGTCCCACCAGGATCCCATCTGACCTCAGTGGCCGCAGCCGAGTTGGGCGGTGTGGTACAACTGATCCGCGGCGGGCAATACGGTCAGGCGGAGGCAGCACTGGAGTCGCTGGAGGCGATCTCAGCCGGGCTCGACTGGTACGCTGCGCACCGGGAGATCATCGATGCGGCCGGCAGGGCGGCGGCGGCCGGACGCCGCGAGCAGGAGGCCGAGAAGCTATACTCGGAGGCAGCCGAGCATTTTGCCAAAAAAACGTTGTTCGACGTCCGCCCAATGGTGGAGAAGCTGCGGGCCGATTACGCCGATACCTCCGTACTGCTGGAGAGCAGTCGCCGGCCGTCTTTTGCCGAGTTGGAGCAGGCGGTGGCTAAGTTGGGCAACATGTTTACGGTGCGTCTGGACGGCAAAGGCGACTTCAAGAGCATCCAGGCGGCCATCGACGCGGCACCGCCCAACAGCCTAATCGAGATCGAGGACAACGGGCCGTATCACGAGGCGGTGATGATCAACAAGGAAGGCATCACGCTGCGAGGCAAGCGGCCCGCTTGGCCGATGATTACCTCGGAAAACATTGTCCCGAAAACCAAATATCTGGTCGTTATCAACGCCCCGGCAGTTGCCGTTGAACGCCTTGCCGTACTGCATACGGCGCCGGGCGCCGATCCCCATGCCATTGTCGTTACGTCTGGTGCCAGATTCTGCAACATCCTTGCCTCTCTTGAAGGCGGTACTTCACAGAGCGGAGTCCGTGTGGACGGTGGCAGCGTGGAATTTGATTCCTGCCTACTCCGCACTCCGGGCGGCCGTTTGTCCGGCGAGGCTGGACTTCGAGTGCTTCGAAATACGGTATGGATACTATCATGGCATCTAGGCATTGGCGACTTCGAGTTTGAGAACTCGCTTGTTTTGGGTGAGATTCACAATATGAGCGGCTGCAGGGCCCGCCAATGCACGTTTTGGGGGCCGATTGGTGTTCGGGCCGGCCAGCAACGCAGCGATCCTTGTCATTTCACGGATTCGATCGTCAAGGCCCTCGACGCCGAGGTCGAGGGCAACACATTGACCAACTGCAACGTTCTGGAACTTTCAGGAGCGCGACCCACCTCCGGATTCTTCAGCGTTGGGGCTCAGATAAAGCGGCCGCTGGTGCTCAGATAGACTGTTCCATCGGCTCACAGCGCGGGGAGGAGTGACGGTTGGTGAGCGGGGCGGTGGTAGCGGCCGAGGGGAGATAGGGTTGGGCT
>JAAYEH010000607.1 GCA_012728855.1 Rhodopirellula sp.
AGCGAGGCATCATCGTCCGCGCCCGCTGTGGAGGCAAGATGGAACTGGCCACCGCGATGAGTCTCATCTCGGCCGGCCTGGCGTAACAGACAACGCTGTTCGCTACCTAGGAACGTGGCCGCGAGTCGGCGAAAACCGCTCGCGGCCACCTATAACAACACTTTGGCATCGGAGGCAATATGGCCGAAACCGTCATCGAAATTTATGGAGAGTGCAACCGGGGTGTGCATTTTGGCTTGGAGAACCGTCGCCTGCGAGGGCACTGGTCGCTTCGAGTCTCGGCAGGGTTTGCCACGGCCCCGGAGTTCGCACAACTCCAATCCACCGCGCCGGAAATTCCGGGCGTCTGCATTGGGCTGGACATCGACAAACGCACGGCACGGATTTTTGATCCGCTCCGCGAGACGCAGGCTGGACGGGAGTTGTGGCGTCAGATTGAGCCCATCCTGAATCAGCACCCCGATGTTCTCCCCAAAGGCAAGCCGTGGCCTGAGGTCAAACGAGACCGCCTCACGGACGACGAGGTGAAGACTTGGGCGTTCGAGATGCGATCCATCTTGGACTGCGGCCTCGGAAAGTACGTCAGCGGCCCTGAGCTTCCCGACGCTGAGAGCATCAAGTCGCAAATGCCGGGCAAGCGCAAGCGGCATCTCCTCTCCACGATCCAGTGGAAACCGGAAAGCTACTACGCCGACGCCGTGCCCAGCAAGGGCGAAAAGGTGGGGAATAAGTAAGAAACAAGAGGTTCCATTCGGCCAAGCGGGGCGGTCTCGTTTGACCGAGGGTAGTCAGCCGTGCCCCCGGCTGCCAGAGCCCGAACCGGGCGGGTTCGCTCGCCCGGTTCGGTGTAATTCAAAGGTGACGAGATGGATCGGATCTGCAAAGTGCAAGAGATGGTGGGCCAGAAGTCCTGCCTGTGCTGCAATGGGGCCAAGAAGATCACGATCAAGTCGGACAGCGGCAAAAAGCAGATGGTGCCGTGTCCGGTGTGCGGTGGAAGCGGCAAGGATGTATTGGTTGTGAAATAGGCGATCCAATGGTCAAGGTGCAAAAAGTCCGGTTGGCTGAGGTCAAGGACACGATACGAGACGGAGACGTGCTGATGTTCCGGCACGGCCCGTCGTTGTACCAAAAGGCCATTGCTGCGGCTGGACGTTCGGACTACTCCCATGCGGCGATGGCGGCATGGTGGGGCGACGAACTGATGGTGCTGGAGGTGACCGATGGGCACGGCGGACGGGCGGTGACGCTGGAGAGCCAGGTCAAACGGTTTCCCGGGCGTTATGACGTGTTCCGCACGAACCCGAGCAAGCGCGAGAGATACAACCGCCGTGGCGCTGTGAAGTACATGCGATCACTGGCGGGAGTGGAGTACGGGCGAAAGAACCTGCTTCGCGTGGCTCTGTTGCACTTGCCGTTTGTCCGGTGGTTTTCAAAACCTGTGACGAACGACGAGGAGAATGGCTCGACGCCGTTCTGTTCGCAAGCAGTATCAGCGGCGCTAAGGATTGGTGGGGGAGTCGATCCGGTGCTATTGCTGGCCGACAAGTCCACGGAACC
>JAAYEH010000608.1 GCA_012728855.1 Rhodopirellula sp.
GCACCGTGGTGGGAGCTTTGCGGCGGCCGAGGGCAGGGCTATACCGCGCACGCACGTCACACCGGCGGCGGTTCTGGGCACGGCCGTTTACGGTCGTTTTTCGCCGCAGGCGTATAGCCCCGGCGTTATACGCCGGGGCGGGCAGTGGGATCCCACGCTGATATCGGAGAAGCCCGTTCTACGGGATTTTTCTTCGGCTTGAGCCGTTGTTTCGCTGCGGTCGGACACATCGTCGGCGGTTTGGACCGGCGCTGGTCGGCGGAACGGTTCGGTGCGGCAGGAGAACTCAAGCTGAAGAAAAAACTCCGTGGAACGGGGTTGCTTTGAATGAACGTGTGCCGGCGCTCCCCGCCCCGGGCTGCAAACCCGGGGCTACACCGCTCTCGCGGAAAAAACCCCGTGGAACGGGGTTGCCCTGAATCAACATCTCCCGGGCATCTCCTGCCCCGAGGTCCAACCCCGAGGCTCTGCCGTCCCCACCGTGCTCCACACTCGTTCTTCCACTTGGCTCAAGAAACTCGCTTGACTGATCGCGCCGCATCGGCCATCATCCTATTCGCATACTGAACGCATGCATCGTTGGCTCTTTGGCAATTCGCATCGACTCAAAGCTCTTGCCGGCCCGCCCGGCAGGAGTCGGCCATGCGCACACACGCGCGGCTTGCCTGCGAGCGACTTTTTCTCCAGCACGGAGCTTGCAGTACCCAGTTCGGAGCCCTCCTCCCACCTCGATCTCCCCTATTGCCTGCTCCCTGCCCCCTGCCCTATGCAACACACCCTCCAAAGGCGGCACGAAATCCAAGAGCCTGTTGCCATGCACAACCGATTTCCCGCCAAAGGCTTCCGCCCCGCCACACGACGATGCAACACCAATGCGGTGCGTTGCATGAAAGACAATTTCCCATCAGCAGCCCGGCTGCTCGCCTCCCGTCTACCGTTGCGCCATCGCAATACCCGATGGTTCTAGCCGGGCTGCTGGGAACCAATTTCCCGCATGGTTCAAATCTCGACGTTGGCAGGTAACAGAAGGTAGATCCCGCTTGCCGAGCGGGATCTGGGCGCGGAGTTGGCGTGCTATCGCCCCACCGAGTGGAGACTTCACTTAGCCGCTCAGGTCCCGCTCGGCAAGCGGAACCTACTGGCTGCGACCCGCTCTTGAACCAGGCCCAATTTCGCGCCGGTCGCCTAAAAGGGGGCCGGTGGCTGCAAGGGGGGGTAGCGCCGCGAACCTTTTTCCTCCTGGCGGGGTCGTGGGTTGAAGGCGATAATGGAATTGCCCCGCCTACCCCCTACTTCTTCATCTGCCCGCGGGCGGATCTGCGAGAATATCACCGTGCGAGAGGCCGCCCGCCTGCAATCCGACAACACGGCAAGCTCCCCGAGCTGGTGGGGGCGGCGTTGCGGTGGACGCGAGGTGCTTGTGCTCGCTCTGCCGCTGATCGTCTCCACCATGTCCTGGACGGTGATGAATTTCATCGACCGGATGTTTCTGCTCTGGCACAGCCAGGATGCCATGGCGGCGTCTCTTCCGGCGGGAATGCTCCATTTCACGATGATTTGCCTGCCGCTGGGACTGGCCTCCTACGCGAACACGTTCGTGGCCCAGTACCACGGCGCCGGTCGGCCTGAACGGATCGGCGTGTCGGTCTGGCAGGGAGTTTGGGTTGCCCTGGCATGCATTCCGTTGTTCCTGGCGGCGATTCCCTTGGCGCCAGCGCTGTTTGCGGCCTCGGGCCACACCGGCACGCTGCTGGAGCATGAGGTGACCTATTTTCAGGTGCTCGCCTACGGCGCCGGGGCCGGCGTGCTCTGTGGAGCGTTGTCGTCGTTCTTCACCGGCCGCGGTGTAACGTGGGTGGTGATGGTCGTCGATTCGTCCGGCGCCGCACTGAACATCCTCCTCGACTATGCCTGGATCTTCGGCCATTGGGGACTGCCGGCGATGGGCATCGAAGGCGCCGCCTGGGCGACCGTCGTGTCGCAATGGTTCCGGGTATTGCTTTACCTGCTGCTGATTTACACGCCGAACAATCGCCGGACATTCCAGGTCGTGGCCGGCCGGCGGATCGATTGGCCGCTGTTGGGCCGGTTGCTGCGGTTCGGCGGCCCCAACGGCCTGCAACTGCTGGTCGAAGTGGCAGCCTTCACGATCCTTCTGCTCTTGGTGGGGCGGTTGGGCGAAGCGGCGATGGCCGCCACCACGCTGGCCTTCAATATCAATAGCGTCGCCTTCGTCCCCATGCTTGGACTCGGACTGGCGGTGACCACGATCGTCGGTCAGCAATTGGGGGCCGAGCGGCCGGACCTTGCCGCCCGCGCCACCTGGACCTCGGCCTGGATCGCCGGCGTCTACACCGGGGCGATGGGACTGTTGTACGTCGGCGCGCCGGATTTTGTGATGATGGGACACGCCGCCGGGGCATCGCCCGAGCAGTTTGCCGAACTCCGCAGCGTGACGGTGATGTTGCTGCGGTTCGTGGCGGCGTATTGCCTCTTCGATGCCACGAACATCATCTTCGTCGGAGCGTTGAAGGGCGCTGGCGACACACGGTTCATCCTCTGGAACAACCTGCTGATAGCGCCGTTCCCGGTGCTGGCCGCTTGGATTGGCATCCGTTGGTTCGGCCTGGGGCTGACCTGGTGCTGGATCATCATCACGGCCTGGGTCTGCGCCTTGGGAGTGATTTACCTGGGGCGATTTCTCCAGGGAAGCTGGCGCGACATGCAGGTCATCGAGCGCGATCTGGTCGTCGATCTTCTGCCCCCGCCCGCGCTGCCGGAACTGGCGTCGCACCTGCAACCGGATCGGCAAGTGCGGCAACCGCTTGCCGACGCGGCTCAGGCAACCGTCGCCAGCGGTCTCAAACGCCCGGTCATCTCCCATGCGGTCCGGCCCGGCCACCATGACGACCCGCTCAAGAGCAATCGGCCCGCCGGCGGCCGCATCGGTCTGTCAGGCGCGGAGATTCCCGCTCCATCGGAGTTGATCGAGCCGTGATCGAGCAGTGGCTGACGATCGTGGGGGCGTCGATCTCCGTCTTTGCCGTAATCGGCGTGGGCGCGGCGGCGCGGCTGGCGGGCTGGCTCAACGAAGAGGCCGATCATAGCCTGCTGCAATTGATCATTCGGGTTCTCATGCCGTGCCTGATCCTGGCGTCGGTGGTCGGCAATCCGACGCTCAAGCAGACCAGCAACGTGCTGATCCCGCCGCTGTTCGGATTCGCGACGATGTCGGCCGGGCTGCTGGTGGCGATGGCTTTCTCGCGGCTGGACTACGCGATCACGGGCCTTGCCGACGCGCGCGAGCGCCGCACCTTCTCCTTCGCCGTCGGCATCTACAATTACGGCTACCTGGCGATTCCGCTGATCACGATCCTTTTCGATCGGGCCACGCTCGGCGTACTTTTCGTTCACAACGTGGGGGCGGAACTGGCCTTCTGGACCGTGGGCGTCATGGTGATTCGCGGGGAGTTGGGCAAGCGCTGGTGGCGCGAGATGATCAATCCGCCCAGCGTGACGATCGTCGTCGCCCTCACGATAAACTACCTGGCCGTCGACCGCTACGTGCCCGAGTCGTTGACGCCGTTGTTCACCACGGGCGTCACATGGCTGGGCCAGTCGGCCATCCCCTTGGCGTTGCTCTTGATCGGAGCGACGATCGCCGACGAGTTACGGCCCAACGGCAACGCCCGCAGGCGACTCGACATGGCGAAGATGACCGGTTGGGCCTGCCTGCTCCGGCTGGGCGCGTTGCCGTTGCTCTTTCTGCTCGGCGCGGCGCTGGTTCCCGGGACCGACGAATTAAAACGGGTCATCGCGGTGGAAGCGGCGATGCCGTCGGCGGTGTTTCCAATTATCATGGCGCGCCTCTACGGCGGCTCGCCCGGGATTGCCTTGCGGGTGGCGCTGTGGACGTCGCTGGTCAGCCTGGTGACGATTCCGTTTTGGATCCCGGCCGGGCTGGCCTGGCTGGGGATGACGCAGTAGGTCAATCCCGCTCAAGCGACGAAACTCGGCGCGGATCACCGGCAGTGCCTCCCCGGAGTAACTCGTGTCGTAAGCGAAGTTCGTTCGACGCATGCGGTACGGCTCGTCTTCTCGTCCGACGCAGATGACGTAGGGATGCTCGGCCGCTTGGTGCGCGGCCTGGAACACCGTCACCGGACGAGTGCCGAACGCTAGAACCGAGCCGTTGGCAAAGCCGATCCACTGGCCCCGATATTGGCCGAGAAGTTGATCGCGGGCGGCCCAGTACTCTGCCTCGTTCTTGCGCCAGTCAGGATGGACTTGTTTAGCGATTTCGGGGGGCAGGCCGTCAGCAAGGCTTTTCATTGGTCACCCTCGGATGAGTTGCTGGTGGTGTTCTGAAGGACGGGATCGGGAGCATTATGGCTGAGCCAGCGGTCCATCCCCGTCTCCTTCGCCCTCTTTTCGAGGAGCTTCATGACGTCCTCGTAGGTACATCGTCCTTCGGCGGCGTTTTTCATCTCGGGCACGATGGTGTGAAATAGGTCCGCCAGATGGAAGACGACGTTGTTCTTTTCGTCGTGCCCTTGACCGCGGATTTCCAGCAGGCCGCGAAAGAGAAGTCGATGCACGGTTTCTACCGCTCTCATGAAACCTATTCTACATACCCTACGCAAACGGGGCTAATCCGCACTCGGCGAATAGACGAAATTCAGGGGCCGGGCTGGCGTCGCTGGAGGTGACGCGAGACTGTCACCTCTCACGCACCCCGCAGCGCCTTGACACCCACCCGTCGGGTTGCCGACAATAGAGGTGGTTCGTGCCTGGAGTCCGTCCGTTTGGAGGCAGACGAAAGAGTCCCCCACCTTAATCGTAAGAAAGAGTAACCATGAAGCGAGAAAACGCAACGTCGCAATCCAATTCTTCCGAGACCTCTCGCCGCGAGTTCTTGCAGTGGACCGGGGCGGCCGCCGCCGGTTCGGCCTTGGCGGGCGTCGGCATTCCGCGAGTCCATGCGGGCGAGGACAACACGATTCGCCTGGCCCTGATCGGATGCGGCGGACGAGGAAGCGGGGCGGTCGCCAACGCCATGAACTCCGTCCACGGGCCGGTCAAGCTCTATGCGATGGCCGACGTGGTGGAAGACCGCATCACCAGCAGGCACAAGGTTCTTTCCAAGGAGTTTGGCGACCGGGTGGACGTGCCCAAGGATCGCCAGTTCGTCGGCTTCGACGCGTACAAGAAAGCCATCGATTGCCTCGGCCCCAACGATGTGGCGATGCTCACCAGCTTTGCTTACGTCCGGCCGCTCCAGTTGGAGTACGCCGTGAAGAAGGGGGTCAACGTTTTCATGGAGAAGTCGTTCGGCCCCGACGCGCCCAGCCTGCGGCGGCTGATGAAAGCCGGCGAGGAAGCCAAAAAGAAAAACCTCAAGATCGCCGCCGGACTGCAATGCCGCCACAGCGTCAATCGCCAGGAGTTGATCAAGCGGATCCGCGACGGGCAACTCGGCGAACTGCAGCTCATCCGGGCCTATCGGATTCATCCGGTCGGCGGTATGGGCAAGAAACCGGAAGGATACGATGAACTGCTCTGGCAGATCCGCAATTTCGTCCGTTTCTTCTGGGTCTCCGGCGAACTGTTCGCTGAAATGAACATCCACCAGATCGACGAGATTTGCTGGCTGAAGGACCAGTGGCCGGTTCTGGCTCGCGGCATCGGCGGGCGGGCGGCCGCCACCAGGGATCATGGTCAGGGCTTCGACTCGTTTTCCATCGAATGGACCTTCCCCGACGGCACCAAGGCGACCGACGGCGTCCGCTGGCTGGGCGGGCATTGCTTCAGCGAGTTCGCCACCTACGCTCACGGAACCAAATGCGCAGCGCAGTTCTCCGGGAACATCCACAAGGGAACGACGCGGACCTACAAAGACCAGCGGATCAACGACGACAATATCGTCTGGGAAGCGCCCGAGGAGACCGTTAATCCCTGGGACGCGGAATGGGATGTCCTGCTCAATAGCATCCGCCAGGATCTGCCGCAGAACGAAGTCGAGCGAGCCGCCAAATCGAATTTCGCCGACCTGATGGGCCGAGCGGCCGTCCATTCCGGTAAGGAAATCAGTTGGGACGAGATGACGAAATCCGAGTTCCAACTCTACCCGGGCAAGATCGATGATCTGAACTATGATTCCGAGCCGCCGGTGAAGGCCGACGAGAACGGCTATTATCCGGTGCCGGTGCCCGGCGTCTGGAACGAGACCTAAGCCGTTTTTCCGCGCATGATCCTCGAAGGAATCGTCACGACGACCGGCGCCGACGGCCGGGCGCATCTGGCCTCGATGGGCGCCGTCGTCGACGATCCGCGCGACCGGACCATCGAGCGGATCGTGCTGCGACCTTACCGAAGCTCCACGACCTACGCCAACCTGAGCCGGGCGGGCGAGGCCGTCTTTCATGTTACCGACGACGTGGGGATGATTGCCCGCGCGGCGGTTGGAAAACTCGATCCGTTGCCGCAACTGCGGCGGGCGGCAGGTGTCGACGGCTGGATCGTCGCCGACGCCTGCCGCTGGTATGCGCTGCGGGCAAAACGGATCGACGATTCCGGCGCGCGGGCCTGCGTGGAGGCCGACGTCGTCGGGCACGGATCAATCCGCGATTTCTGCGGACTGAACCGCGGAATGTATGCCGTCGTGGAGGGCGCGATCTTCGCGTCGCGGATCGGGCTGTTGTCCGCCGGCGAGGTCATGGCGGCTCTTGCGCCGTTGGCCGTCCTGGTCGAGAAGACGGGCGGCCCGCGCGAGCGCGATGCCTGGGCCTTTCTCGAAAGTTATGTGCTCGACAAAGCCGAGGAGGGGAAATGAGCAGCCGGTCGGTCCGCGTGTTCGCACCCAGCCGGCTACACTTCGGCATGTTGTCGATCCATCGGGCCGGCGGCCGCCGGTTCGGCGGCATCGGGGCGATGGTTGATGTTCCGGGGCTGCACATCGCGGTCGAGTCGGCCCGGCATCTGGAAGTGGCGGGGCTGCTGGCCGAGCGAACGAGGCAAATTGCCGAGAGGTTGGCGGCAAGCGGCGGCGAAACCCAGTGCCGCATCGAGGTGATACAAGCTCCGCGCGAGCACATCGGGCTCGGCACGGGCACCCAATTGAGCATGGCCGTCGCCGCCGGGCTGAACGCCCTGGCCGGCCGGCCTCCGTTGGATGCCATCCAACTCGCCCGCTGTGTCGGCCGCGGCGAGCGTTCCGCGGTCGGTCTTTACGGTTTTGTCCATGGCGGCGTGCTGTTCGAACGAGGTAAGGCCGATGGCGAGGAGATCTCTCCCTTGGTCGCACGCGTGGAGCTGCCGTCGGAGTGGCGATTCGTGCTTCTCTGCCCGCGCGGTGTGGTCGGACTCTCCGGCGACGCCGAGCGGCAAGCGTTTGCATCGCTGCCGCCGGCGCCGGAAGAACGTGCGGCGAAGCTCGATCGCCTGGCGAGAGAATCTCTTCTTCCTGCGGCCGAACGTGCCGATTTCGACGGCTTCAGCGATGCCCTTTACGAGTTCGGCTATTTGGCCGGACTGAGCTTCGCTCAAGAGCAGGGCGGCCCGTTTGCGGGCCGGCGGCTTGCGAGCCTGGTGGCGTTGGCTCGTCGCTTCGCACGTGGAGTGGGGCAGAGTTCCTGGGGTCCAACGCTCTTCGCCTTGTGCCGCGACCAGCAATCGGCCGAGAGGTTTCGCCAACGGATCCTCGACGCCACAGCGGGCGAATCGCTGGACACCTGGATCAGCCGTGCCAATCCTTGCGGAGCGAGGATCGAAATTCAAGACTGAAACGCCGGCCCTTGGCGGGAATCAATCCTCCAGTTCGATCGATTGCAGGAGCAGTTCCTGCCCGCCTTCGAGAAAGATGTCGCCGCTGGCGCACAAGGGGCACGAGGCGACGAGTTCGTCGACATCGGTTCTCGTCGCGCAGGCTCGGCAGACGCACGTCGGCTTGGGTTCGGCGATCGCGAGCGTTGCCCCTTCCACGCGCGTGCCCGGCGCAAGCAACTCAAACGCGAAACGGATCGAATCGGGATTCACCCCTGACAGGCGGCCGATGGTCAATTCAAGCCGCACGATGCGTCCGGCTCCGCCGCAGCGGTCCACTTCCAATTCGACCTGGCCGATCATTGCCTCGACGATGGAAATCTCGTGCATGGGTCATGGGTTACTTGTGGTCGGGTCGATGGGGATCGCCTCGTCTACCAGCATCACGGGGATATCGTCGATGATGGGATAGAGAAGCCCCTCGTCATGGCAGACCAGCCCCCCATCTAACTTTGCTTCCACGATTCGGCCGGCCACGTTCTTCAGCGCCCGTGCGGCGACGACTTGATTCAGCCTGGCGATGAGCGACGGCTCGGCCGGCGCGAGCGGTTTGTGGGATTTAGGACAAACGAGAATGTCGAGCAGTTCCTTTTCGATCACTGAATTTCTCCCGTCGTATCCAAGGTGTTTTGTGCGATTCGGAAGCCACCCCACGTCCCCGGACGGTGCCGGCCGGGGCGGCGGTGTTCGCCCTCTTTCAGGATGTCGAATCGCGGCCGCAATGGCAAGGCGAGCGGCAGAAATTCGTAGCCTGACTCTCCGAGTCGGGGCTTCGAAGCCCCGACTCGGAGAGTCAGGCTACGTCCGAGTCGGGTAGATTCTTTTCTGCCGCTCGCGCAAGAGCAGCCCGGCGGATGGAAATACCAGCCGATGTTGGGGCAAACCCGCCTGTCGACTGTGCCAACGGGGGAGTTCCTGCGGTCGATCGAGGTATGGTGTGCCGTGCCGACGTGTGTCGGCCGGTTGCACCTCCTTCGGTGTGAAACGTAGAATCTCGGTCATGGGTAGCCGTGGGATCTCCCCGGTCGGTAGACGTCAACAACCAAGAGGGAGTCGAACATGCCGAAACCATCCAGATCCACCATCAGTCGTTGTCTATTCGTCGCCCAGACGCTTGCGGCAACGGCGGCAGTTGTTTTCGCCTTGCCGGCGGGCGGCCGCGCTGGAGCGGCAGACGAGGCCATCGACGTCGGCTCGCGACGGGAGTTGTTTGTCGGCGGGTTCCTGGTCGACCGGCTGGGCGGGGGAGCCAAGTTGCAACTGCACCATCCCGTGCCGCGCGAGATCGTTCTCGTGCATGATGCGCCGTGGGAAGGGTCCGGCAGCGGATACCACAGCGTTTTCCAAGACGGCAATCTTTACCGCATGTATTACAAGGCATGGCATTTGGATGTCTCCAAGGGCAAGGTCAACACCGGCTCCCATCCGCTCTTCTGCTGCTATGCCGAAAGCGACGACGGCATCCGCTGGCGTAAGCCGGAACTGGGGCTGCACGAATTCAACGGTTCCACGGCGAACAACATTACCATCGCCAGCGGCACGATGGGCGCCATCACCGTCGATGCCGGCCACCCCGCCGTGTTCAAGGACGAGAATCCCGACGCGCCGGCCGACGCCCGCTACAAAGCGATCGTGCGGTCGCCGAAACCGCACGGCCTGCACGCTCTCAAATCTCCCGACGGGCTTCACTGGTCGCCGATGGCCGACGCCCCGGTGATTACCAGCGGCGCCTTCGACTCCCAAAACCTTGCCTTTTGGGATCCGGTTCGCAAGGAATACCGCGCCTACTGGCGGATTTTCACCGCGGGGGTGACCGATGTGAAGAATTGGAAGCCCGGCGGTGTGCGGGCGATCCGCACGGCGACGTCGCCGGACTTCCTGCACTGGAGCGAACCGGTCGACGTCGCCTACGTCGATTCGCCCTCCGAGCACCTCTACACGAACCAGATCAAGCATTACTACCGCGCGCCGCACATCTTCATCGGTTTTCCGACGCGGTACATCGAACGCGGCTGGTCGCCGTCGATGCGGGCGTTGCCGGAGCCGGAACATCGCCAGTGGCGGGCGGAAGCCAGCCTCCGTTACGGCACGGCGTTGACCGAAGGGCTGCTGATGGCCAGTCGCGACGGCGTGTTGTTTCACCGCTGGAACGATGCGTTTTTACGTCCCGGCATCGAGCGCGAAGGGACGTGGCACTACGGGCATCAGTACATCGGCTGGCACGTCGTCGAAACGAAGTCGGACGTCCAGGGCGCGCCCAACGAACTTTCGCTCTACGCCAGCGAGAACTACTGGACCGGCAACAGCAGCGAACTCCGCCGCTACACGCTCCGCCTCGACGGCTTCGTCTCGGCCAGCGCTGCGATGAGCGGCGGGGAACTGGTCACGAAGCCGTTGGTTTTCCAGGGCAAACAGTTGCAGTTGAACTTCTCCACGTCCGCCGCCGGCACGGTCCGCGTCGAACTTCAAGATGCCGGAGGCCAGCCCATCCCCGGCTTCGCGGAGGCCGACTGCGACGAGGTCTTCGGCGATGCGATCCAGCGGACGGTTACGTGGAAGGGCGCCCCGGACGTCAGCTCGCTTGCCGGCAAGCCCCTGCGCTTGCGATTCGTGCTCAACGATGCCGACGTGTACGCGTTTCAGTTTTGCCCGTGACCCGCCCGGCCATCGTGTGGGGCCAGGCGATCACCGGCGATTTGCCCCACGGGCGGCATCCGCCTGCTGCGATTCCATGCGACGGCGTCAAAGGCCCACGATACTGTAGCCGCAATCGACGTGAAGGATTTCTCCGGTGACCGCGCCGGCAAAATCACTGAGCAGGTAGAGCCCGGTCGTGCCCAATTCTTTCGGGTCGACGTTGCGGGGCAAACAGGACTTGCGGACGGCGTGGTCTCGCATCTCGTCGAAACTGGAGATGCCGGCGGAACTGAGCGTCCGCATCGGGCCGGCGCTGATGGCATTGACCCGGATCCCTTTACTCCGCCCGAGATCCCAGGCCAGGTAGCGGACCGTGTGCTCCAACGTCGCCTTGCAGACGCCCATGAGATTGTAGCCGGGCATCACCTTCTCGCCGCCGAAGTAGCTGATGGTGACGATCGCGCCACCCTCGGACATCAGGGGAGCGGCCGCGCGGCTGACCGCCACGAGACTGTAGGCGCTGATGTCCATCGCCAGATGCCAGCCCTCCCGGCTGCACTCGAGGTACGGCTTGCGGAGTTCCTGCGGCGGCGCAAAGGCGATCGAATGAATCAGGAAGTCGAGCCCTCCGTGTGCGTGGCCGACCGCGGCGAAGAGCCGGTCGATGTCTTCGTCCTTCTGCACGTCGCACGGCAGGAGAACCTTCGGTTGCAGCGGATCGACAAGCTGCCGAACCCGTCGCTCGCTGGAAGGGCTGGGCAGGTGCGTGAAGGACAATTCCGCTCCTTCCGCCACCAGCGCTTCGGTCATCGCCCAGGCGATGCTGCGGTCGTTGGCGATGCCCATCACCAGACCGACTTTGCCGGCAAACATGCCCATCTCGCTTGCCCCTTTTGAGAGTCTGTCCGGAAACGGGGACAGGCACCCTAAATCTTGTACATTGACGCGACCGAAAACACAACATCCGGGAGCCAGTCCCCGTTTCCGGACAGCCGCTGACTGCGATCAGTCGCTGGACGGCACCGGGCCGGCCAGAAGTTCGTATTCTTCCATTGCCGAGGCGTCGCCCGTGAGAACCTGCTCGCAGTTCATCCGCAGCACGGCGAGTTGACCTTCGATGAAGCGGCGGGCCACGCGGACCTTGCGCTCGCTGGCACGGGCTTGTCCCAGCAAGAGATGTCCGACGATGACGATGATGGCGGAATCGACCAGCCGCCGGCCGGAAAGATCGAGATAGGTCGTCGGCCGCGACTTGACGAAGGCGACCGCTTCCAGGATCCGCCGTTTGGCGTCGAGAAGCTTCTGCTTCAACTCCGCCAGGAGCGGTTCCTCGTACTCGACTCGCTCCAATTCGGCCACGTAGTTCTCAAACCCGCCCGAGGTGACGCCACGGACCGCCGCCACCACCTGCAACTGGCTGGTGCCTTCGTAGATGGTGGTGATCCGCGAGTCGCGGAGATAGCGCTCGGCGGCATAGTCTCGCATATAGCCGGAACCGCCGAGAACCTGGATCGCCGTATGGGCCACCCAGCAGGCCATCTCGGAAGCGTAGTATTTGCTCATCGGCGTCAACATGCCGTTCATGCGCTTGAAGGCGCGCGAACGTTGCTTCCGCTCCTTCTGCTCGTCCTTGTCGAGATCCTTGCTCCACTCCAGGATTCGCAGGTTATTGTTCTCCTGGTCGCAAATGGCGCTGGTTTCGTAGGTCAGCGTGCGGGCGGCCTCGATGGCGATCTGCATATCGGTCACCATTTCGGCCACGGCCGGCAGCCGCTCGATCGGCACGCCGAATTGTTGGCGGGTGTGGGCGTAGGTCCGCGCCAGCCGATAGGCCGCTTCGGCGATTCCCAGCGACTGGGCCGCGATGCCGATTCGGGCACCGTTCATCAGCGCCATGACGTAGGTGATCAAGCCGCGCTGCCGCTCGCCGACCAGTCGGGCCGGCGTGTCTTCGAATACCAGTTCGCAGGTCGGCGACCCGTGAATTCCCAGCTTGTGTTCCAGATGGCGGACGCGCACCTTCTCGGACCGCTCCGAAATGAAGAGGCTCAGCCCGCGGCCATCGCTGATCTCCGGCTCGCTGCGAGCGAGCGTGAGGAGGATTTCGCCGCAACCGTTGGTGATGAATCGCTTCACGCCGTTGAGATACCAGTTGCCGTTTTCATCCTGGTGGGCCCGCAGGCGGACGGCCTGCAGGTCGCTGCCGGCGTCCGGCTCGGTGAGGACCATTGCCCCGGTGACTTCCCCCTCGGCGAACCGCGGGAGGACTTCGTCCTTGATCTCCTGGCTGGCGAAGGCGTTGACCGTTTCGGCGATCCCTTGGAGGCCGAACATGTTCATGAACGAGGCATCGGCGCGGCTGACGATCTCCGTGGCCATCGTGTAGATCAGGTTCGGGCAGTTCAGGCCGCCGTACTTGCGCGGCAGCGTGAAGCCCATCAGGTCGGCCCGGGCCATGCGATCGAGGTTCTGTTGCACCAGGGGGTGCAGCGTGACGGTGCCGTCCTCGTTGAGCCGATTGCCTTCCTCGTCGACCTGCTCGGCGTTGACGGCGACCGTCTCGGCCGCCACCTGGCCGGCGATCTCCAGCACGCGGCGATAGTTGTCGACCGCGTCCTGCTCGTCGACCGGCGCGTAGTCGGCGTCGCCGTTCTCGGCGTCCAACTCCTGGATGCGGGCCAACGCCTTCAGATCCATGTAGTTGAAGAGGAACTGGATATCCTGGTTGTCGAGAAAGAAGTTAGCCACGGGCGGACTCCACGGAAAGTATATTGTCGCTTTACCGCGAGGCTTGCAGTGGGAAGCCGCGCGGTGGCTCGCTTGCCTATCGAAAAAAAGTCCGAACTAACGGCGTTCTTTGATCGCCTTGATCATCATGGGAATCACCTTCTTCATGTCGCCGACGATGCCGTAATGAGCGACCGACATGATGGGGGCGTCGCGATCGGTGTTGATCGCAATGATCTTGGCCGACTCTTCCATTCCGGCACGGTGCTGCACGGCGCCGCTGATGCCGGCGGCGATGTAGAGCGCCGGGCGGACGGTGGTGCCGGTCTGCCCGATTTGGTGCTCCTTGCCGATGTAGCCGCCATCGACCGCAGCGCGGCTGGCGCCGACCGCCCCGCCGATGGCCGCCGCCAGATCATGGATCAACCGGAAGTTCTCCTTGCTCCCTACCCCGCCGCCGCCCGCCACAATGACGCGGGCGCCCTTGAGGTTCACCTTGCGAGGCTCGATATGCCGCTGGATCAGCTTCAAAGCCAGTAGCGCGTCGTCCAATTCGACCTTCTCTTCGACGATGTTTCCGCGGCGGGAGTCGTCGGCCGGCTTCAACGGCATGACGCCCTCGCGGACGGTGGCCATCTGCGGCCACCAGTCGTAGTTGACGATGGTGGCGATAATGTTGCCGCCGAAAGCCGGGCGAATTTGCAGGAGGAGGTTTTGGTGGAGCGTCTTCGTCTTGGGATCGGTGACGTCGCTGATCTCCAGGTCGGTGCAGTCGGCCGTCATGCCGGCCCGCATCTCCGAAGCGACGCGCGGGGCCAGGTCGCGCCCGATCGACGTTGCCCCGTAGATCACGATCTGCGGTTTGTGACGCTCGATCAGCGCCGACATCACCCGCGCGTAAGGCAGCGTCTGGAAATGACCGAGTTTGGGATCCTCGACGAGGTAAACATTGTCGATGCCGTGGGCGATCAACTGCTGGGCCAGCGGCCGGACATTCTTGCCCGGCAAGGCGGCGGCCGTTTTCACACCCAGGGTATCGGCCAATTCACGGGCTTTGCCGCAGAGTTCCAAGACGACCTCGTGCAGCGAGCCCTCTTCTTGTTCGGCGAAAACCCACACTTCGCCCTGGCGGTTCGGTTCGATCATGGTCTTGTGTGTGTCCGGGATCTATGTCGTGAACGGCGGTTAGCCGAGCGTTCGGTCAATCACCAACTCATGGATCATCTGGCGGACGCCGTCTTCGGTCGCCTGCACTTCGGTGTAGCCTTCCTTGGTGAGCACGATCGACTGCACGCGGAAGACCTTGGTGGGCGAGCCGGCCAGGCCGCATCGCTCGAGGTCCGCCCCGATATCGTCGAGGCTCCACTGCCGCAGCAGCAGCCCTTTTTCCTCGAAGGCGGCGGCGCGGCGACCGGCTTCGGCCTGGACGTCGTCGTCCGAGACGCCCGCCTGCTCCGCCTTCACCTCGCCGACGATTTCGGCCATCACCTTGGCCCGCTTGAACCGCATCACCCGCCGGGCTTTCGGCGGACGCGGCTTGTTCGCCGAGCCGATCACGGTGATCAATACCGGCAGTTTCCCTTCGACGATCTCCCAGCCGTGTCCGATATTTCGCCGGATTCGCACCACCGGCCCGTCCAGACTGACGAGTTGTTCGAGATAGGTGACTTGCGGAATGCCCAGTTTCTCGGCACACTGGGGCCCGACCTGCGCGGTATCGCCGTCGATTGCCTGGCGGCCGGCAAAGACCATGTCATAGCGGGAGATGGTTTTCACCGCCTGGCTGAGAATGTAGCTGGTCGCCAGGGTGTCGCTGGCGGCCGCGCGACGGTCGGTGAGGAGGATGCCTCGGTCCGCGCCTCGAAAAAGGCAGGCCCTCAATACATCCGCTGCTTTGGGGGGGCCCATCGTCAACGCTGTGACGGTGCCGCCGTAGTTGTCGCGAACCTCCAGGGCGGTCTCCAGGGCGTTGAGATCCTCGGGGTTGAAAATCGTCGGTAGCGCAGCCCGGTTGACGGTCCCGTCTTCCTTCATCGCCTCGGCCGTGACATTGGCCGTGTCGGGAACCTGCTTGACGAGCACAATACTGTCGTAAGGCACTGCGAACACTCCGCAAACTACAAAGGGTAAAGCCCGGAAGGTTATCAGCCGTGAAACAGCAGGTCAACCCCTGCTTTTATGTAAAACAGGAAAGAATGGATAAACAGGGCACTGCCCCCCACCTCGCAAACCTTTGCCGAATCCGTAAAATGGCGAGAAATCATTTTACCGTCTGAACCACAGTTTGTGTGGGGAGTTTTGCGGAAAGCCAGATCCCACTTGCCGAGCGGGATCTGCGTAGCCTGCCCCCCTGCTCGACAGGGTGACACGCAGCAAGAAGCTCGCTCCAGAGACAGGGCCACAATAAAGATCCCGCTCGGCAAGCGGGATCTACCAGGAACCTCGATGAAGAATTCACCCGTTGGTAACTCCATCGATTGGCAGGCTTTGGCCGATCGTGCCCTTGATGGCGACCGCATTACGCAATGCGAGGGGGAGGCGATCCTCGCCAGCGCGGACCACGACCTGCTCGACCTGCTCGCCGCTGCCTACCGCGTGCGACATTGCTATTTCGGCAACCGCGTCCATCTCAACTTCCTGATCAGCGCCAAGAGCGGGCACTGTTCGGAAGACTGCGGCTACTGCTCGCAGTCGAAAATCTCCACGGCCGACATCCCCAAACACCACCTGCTCGAAGCCGAACAGATCCTCGAGGGCGCCCGGATGGCGGCCGAGCGGAAGGCGCGGACGTATTGCATCGTCTTGTCCGGTCGCGGGCCGAATCAGGCCGCAATGGATCAGATCGCCGAGATCGTCCCACAGATCAAGGCTCGCTATGCGCTGAACGTCTGCGCGAGCCTCGGCCTGTTGACTCTCGAGCAAGCCCGGTGTCTGAAGGCCTGCGGCGTCGACCGGGTCAACCATAATCTCAACACGTCGGAGCGATTCTATCCTCGCATCTGCACCACGCACACGTATCAGGACCGGCTGGCCACGCTCCGCGCCGTCCGCGGCGCCGGACTTGAAATCTGCTCTGGCGGGATTATCGGAATGGGCGAGGAACCGGCTGATGTGGTCGAGCTTGCCCTGCGGGTGGGCGAGTTGGAAGTGGACGCGGTGCCGATCAACTTTCTGCTGCCCATTGCCGGCACGCCGCTGGAGGGCCGGGGCGGTCTGAATCCCCGTTATTGCCTCAAGGTTCTCGCGCTGTTTCGCCTGGCGAACCCCAAGTGCGAGTTGCGAGTCGCCGCGGGACGCGAAGTCCATCTCGGCCCCTTACAACCGCTGAGCCTCTATGCGGCCAACTCGATTTTTGTCGGCGACTATCTGACCACCGCCGGGCAGGCGCCGGATGAAGATTACCGCATGATCGACGCACTGGGATTCGAGGCGGTGACAGACGCCTTGAGCTAGCACACCCTCTTTATCCCCGCCCTCTCCACCTGCAACATCTTTGAACGCCCATCTCTTAACTCTTGTCTTCCAGCCCTCGCAGCACTTTTTCCATGATGTCGCAGCTCTCGTGCGCCTGCGCATCGTCGATCACCAGCGGCGGGGCCACGCGAATGACGTTGCCATGGATTCCCACCGAACCGATCAGCAAGCCGTTGGCCGCGGCGTTGTCGATGATCGGCCGGATCAGGTCCGGGGCCGGCTCTTTGGTCTTTTTGTCCTTGACGATTTCCAACCCGATCACTAACCCCCGTCCGCGAACGTCGCCCAAGTACCGCGATTTCTCCTGGATTTTGCGGAGCCTGTGCATGAAGAGATCGCCCATTTTACGGGCGTTCTCGCAGAGATTTTCCCGTTCCATGATCTCCAACACGGCGACCACCGCCGCGCTGCCGACCGGGTTGCCGCCGGCCGTGCTGCTCATCTCGCCCTTTTTCAGGCAGGCGAAGACCTCGCCGCGGCCGGCGATGGCCGAAACCGGATAGCCGCTTCCGATCCCCTTGCCGATCGAGAGCAAGTCGGGCTCGAGCCCTTCCAAGACGTGTCCCCACATCGCTCCCATGCGGCCGTAACTCGACTGCACCTCATCGACCGTGAAGAGCATTTGTCGTTGGCGTGCCCAATCCTGTAGCCGTTTCAAGTAGCCCACGGGCGGAAAGATGAAACCCGCCGCGCCCTGGTAAGTCTCGACCAACACACCCGCCAGGCTGCCGCAGGAGGCGGATCGCACGGCGTCGTCGAGCAATTCGAGGTGCTTGTCGGCACACTCCGCTTCGGTCTTTGAGCCGAAAGGGCAGCGATAGAAATAGGGGAAAGGGGCTCGGATGACGCCGGGCATCGCCGGCCCGTAGCCGCGTTTCGGCCCGGCCATACCGCCGACCGATGCCGCGGCATAGGTCCGGCCGTGAAATGCGCCGTGAAAGCCGACGATCTCGAAACGCCCCGTCTTGCGCTTCATGATCCGCAGCGCCGCCTCGACCGCTTCGCTGCCGGTCGAGAGGAAGAAGCACTTGTCCAGATGCGGCGGCAGGGCGGCGACGAGCTTTTCCGCCGCTCGCACCCGGTATTCGGTCGGACACTCGTAATTGTTCAGCAGCTTCTGGCCGGCCTCATGCAAGGCGCCGACCAGGTGCGGGTGGGCGTGACCGACGTTGGCCACCAGCACTCCGCTGGTCCAGTCGATGTAGGTGTTGCCGTCCACGTCGGTCACGATCGCACCGCGACCGCGATCCCAGACGACTTGCGCCTGGTAGCCGGTCGTGTCGGCCTCGACCTTCGTCCACCGCTGGATCAGATCTCGCGACTTGGGGCCGGGGATGGCTGTGTTGACTTGGGCAAAAGGCATGGCGGGTTGCTTCAGGTCTTGAGCACTTCTTGGTTAACACAATATCTCGGCGGCTTGCCCGCCAGCGCCAGGTCGATGTCTTCCATGATTGTCGAGCGGATTTTCCAAGCGGCGTCCTCGCTGTACCAGGAGAGATGGGGCGTGAGGATGGCGTTTTCCAGGCCCAGCAGCGGATAGGTGTCTTCCGGCGGCTCGTTGTCGTAGACATCGATGCCGGCCCCGGCGATCGTCCCTGCGCGGAGCGCCTCGGCCAGGTCGGCATGGTCGACCATCGGGCCGCGCGAGGTGTTTACCAGGTAGGCCGTGGGCTTCATCAGGGCGAGCATCTGACGGTTGACCAGTCGCCGCGTCTCGTCGGTGAGCGGGGTATGGATCGTGATGTAGTCCGACTCGCGGAACACCTCTTCGCGGGAGACGGTCTCGATCCCCAGCTCCTGGCGGCGCTGCGGGGAAAGATAGGGATCGCAGATGAGGATTCGCGCGAAGCCGAAGTGCCGCATCTTCTCCAGCACCCGGCCGCCGATGCGTCCGCAACCGATAATCCCCAGCGTCTTTCCCGCCATGCGGTAGCACTTGGCCAGCGGAGAGAAGTCCCATTTGCGGTTGGCGATCGAGTCGTTGAGGATCTGGCGGCTCTGCGGGACTTGCCGGGCGCAGGCGAAAATCAAGGCGATCGCCTGCTCGGCCACTTCGTCCATGCAGTAGTCCGGGCAGTAAGCCAGGGGGATTCCGCGGGCGGTGCAGGCGGCCACGTCGACGTTGTCGTAGCCCGCGCCGTGGCGGATGATTCGCCGGCAATTCTCCAGCGAATCGATCACCCGCGGGGTCATCTTCACCATGTTGACCACGATGACGTCGGCGTCGCGAATCGCGGCGATCACCTCATCTTCGGGGCGGAACTTGAGCTGGTGCGCGGCGAAATCGACGCCGCGCTTGGTCATCTCGCCGGCCTCCCAATCGAGATCCGGTTCGATGTAGTCGGTTACCACCACTTTGACGCGCTGGCCCATCGCTTCTCTCTTTGCGGTTAGGGAAGTTCTACCATGCTACCGGTTTCCGCCGAGCGGTAGATCGCCTCGACGACCTCCAGGGCGCGAATCGCATCGTCGCCGCCGATCTGCGGCGAGCGGCGCTGGAGTACGTCGCCGGCGATTTCGGCGACGTACTCCCGGCCGAGTGAGCCGCTGTAGCCCGGGGTGTTTTCGAGCTCGAACTGGATCGTCTTGCGAGGGGCCCCGCCGAAGCGAGTATCGTTGCTGCAGACGAAGAGCGTTTGCCGGGCGCCCTCGAAGGCGGGCGCGAAGTTGAGGCATCCCTCAGTGCCGCGGATGGCGAGGTAGAGGTCGCGGCCGAAGGGGTAGCTGTCGGGGACGGTGTAGCTGATGTCGAGCGAGAGCGTCGCGCCATTGGCGAACGTGCAGATTGCGAAAGAATTGTCTTCGATGTCGTAGTCCCGGTTGACGTGGACGTTCCGGCCGACGACGGCGGATATCTCGCTCGACAGCAGCCAGCGGTACAGATCGATCCAGTGGACGCCGAGGTTGTACATCGGCCCGCCGCCGCTCTTGGCTCGCTGGAGCATCCAGGCGGCGCCGCCCTCGATGTAGCGGTGGACGCCGCCGGCGGCACACCGCCCTTCGCAGCCGACGATCCGCCCCAGCACGCCGGAGTCGACGATCTTCTTCATCTCGCGGCAGACAGGGTGGTAACGCCAGACATAAGGGGTGCTGAAAAGAACCTCGTGGCGGCGGCAAGCCTCGACGACTTCGCGGGCGCCTCCCGATGTGTGGGCCACCGGCTTTTCGACGACGACATGGACCCCTTTTTCGGCGCAGGCGATCGCAGCCGGCGGGCATTCATCGTGCGGCAGAAAAAGGTAAGCCAGGTCGATCGATTCGGCGGCGAGCAGATCCTGCCAGCTTGCATAGGGCCGGGCGCCGAAATCGCGCGCGAAGCCGGCGCGCAAGGGTTCGCTGGAGTCGCTCACGGCCACGACTCGGAGGCTGTCCATGGCCTGGAAATGGAGCATGTAGCTGCGCGGATGCAGGTGCCCCAGGCCGATGATTGCCACCTTCAACGGATCGGGCATTGGATCGATCGCCTCCGGTTTTTCAGAAACCCTTGAAGAGATGCAGGCCGGTTGCCTTTGGCGTGCATTTTAGGGCGAGGAGGGGGACGTTAAAAGATGGGCGTGAAAAAAATGAGGAAGGGAGGAAAGAAAGACAGGCGGCGAGAGGAAAGGGGCGGCTAATTCTCCGAGCCGTCGCTGAAGAGGAGATACTCGACAATGCCGGCGGCTTCGCCCGGCTCGATGTCGAGCTTCTCTGCCACCACCAGCGGATCCCAGACGTTCAATCGGGTGAGCCGCCGGCTGGGCGTGTCGAGGGCGACCGCGAGTTCGGGGATAACTCTGCGTGGGAAGACCTCCAAAACGTAGTCCAAAATCTCCTCGTCAGCCTCCTCGTCGGGAAGATCCCAGTCGCCGTCCGGCTGGACAATCCGCCGACAGGTTTCCTCCATGTCCAACAATCCATCCACCACCCGTGCCCGGGTGACGCAGATGCTCGCCGGTTCCAGATCTTCGTGGAGGAAGACGGTGACGATGCCCACGTCCTGATCGGCCAACGGCCAGGGCTGCCAACCCGCGTAGGCATCCCAGACCGAATCCGGGGCGATCCGGTCGAGCCGCCCGTCGGTGACTCGGAAACAACGAATGACCATGAGGTGTCCTTCCTCCCCAATGCGCCGCGCTGCCACGAATCTCGCGCGACCAGCCAGTATTGTAGAAGAGGCGGGCTGGGGCGGCTACCACCCGGTCACTGTAGCGGGGTAAGCATTGAAGGAGGAGCCTGGGAGAAAACATGACGACCAGGATTATGCTGGATCCTGAGCTTGCCACTCGACTTGGCAGTGTGTTTCAGGCCGTAGAGCTGTGTGACCCTTCGGGAAAAGTCTTGGGCCGATTCGTTCCGAAGGCCGAGGCATCGGATTGGGAGCCGATGATTCCCGACGTTTCCGAGGAAGAGCTGGACCGGAGGGAGCGGTCGGGTGAGAAGCGTTACTCAACCGGGGAGGTGTTGGCGGCATTGGGGAAGCTCTGATGTATCGTGTCGAATGGCTCGAGTCGAATTGGCAGATCAATGGATGCGAGCCGACACGGACGAACGTGAGGCGATTACGGCGGCTGCGTGGGCTGTCGAACAGAGCCTCGGGAATGATCCGATCGGTCAGAGTGAATCCCGCATGAAAGGCCGCCGGATCACGTTCTCTTCGCCTTTGGCTGTAACCTTCCGAATTGAAGCTGACGGCCAAACAGTATCAATCCTCCAAGTACGAGTCTTTCGACGGGGGTGGTGATTGCCTTTTACTCTTCGGTTTTCTGGAGTCGATCCCGGATTATCTCGATGTCTTGGCGGAGTGTTTTCGACTCGCTGATGGCTCGATCGGCGCGGCGCACAAGATTGCTCACGCTATCCGGGTGGCCCAATCCAACGGGAGATGCCAGAGGTAAGTTCCAGGTCAACCCGACCCCATGAAGCTCCCCGGCATTGGCTTTCCCACTACTGTTGCCGTTCCCATTGTTGCCGTACAATGCGGGCTGGACTTTCTGGTTACGGGCTTGCGGAGGGAGATGTGATGTGCGGTGGTTGCTCGGTGTGCTTACGCTGGGCGGCTGCGTGATCCTTGGGTACGTTGCTTATCACCTTTGGCCGCGTGAACGGACGCATCAAAAAGACGGTACCGATGCACAACCGATTATTCCTTACCCTCACGACGATCCTTGCGGGAATTATCCCCACCACAATCTCTGCGCAGCCGCTGCCCCTGGCGGAAAGCCCGGATTTGCTTGACGCACCGATCGAGATCGACGAAGGCCGAAGCTGGGAGAAGACGTTCCCGCTGCCACAGCGCACGGCGGATCAGATACCGCTTCTCTTCGTCCGAGCCCGAATGGCCCGCGGCGGGGGTGGCGGTAATTTCGTCATGCGGATCCTGATCGATGGTTCGCCGCTGCGCGACCACTGGTTCGAGCCTCGATTGCTGAACAAGAAACCCCATTTCACGCCGCCGAGCATGTCCCGACCGTTCGCCTGGTTTCGCGACGTCCATGGAACCCAGACCGACTCGTGGTTTACCGTGTTCAGCAAGACCGGGCAAGGCGATTGGACCGGCACGGGGCAGGACTTCGACTACCTGTTCGATCTCGGTGGCCGCGTGTCCGGCGACACCGTCAGGCTGGGCCTGGAGCACACCCTGCCCGGCCTCGCCGCCGCGATGAAAACCGACCGCGCACCGCTCCGCGTGGAGAGTCTGAAACTGGCCGTCCTCCCTCGCGCCGAGGTCCAACGCATGCGACAGGCGCTGCTCGACGAGGTGACGATCACCGCGGGCACGATCCAGCCCAGCGTGCCGGAAGGCGAAACCGGCGAGCAGGCTTACGAGCTGACCTGGTCCGGCCGGTCCGATCCGGGAATGCAGGTTACCTTCGAGGATCCGGCCAATTGGACCCTTCATCATCTTTCCGATGCCGAAGTGTCCCTGGCCGCCTCTGTCGCCCAGCGGCTGTGGCGCCAGCGGGTTGGAAGACTGGTCATTGCAAAGTCCGAAAAACCCGTCTCCGTGGCCCTGCGTCCGCAATCGTCCATCGAGATCCAGACCCCCTTCGACGGCGTGAATTTTTGGGTGTACGGCCACGAGCATTTCATGCAACCGGATGCGGTTACCATCCACTGCCGAGCGTTGTTGACCGACGCCGATGGCGTCGAAATCGACGTGGATCTCGGTCCCATTCGCATGGGCTACTGGATGCTGCTGCATGGCCATCTGCCGATGGAAACCATGCGGAATCGGAAGTGCCCCCTGGCGTTCAAGGCGCTGCTGCTGCGGGCCGAACAGGCCAAGGCCGACTATACGCTTTACCTCGAAGGTCTGCATTTCTACCAGCGAAATCGCAAGCCGCGGGCGTTCGGCCGGCCCGAGAATCCCGTCTTCCCGCTTTCCGACCGCGGCATGCTTCCCACGCCGCCCACGGGATTGACCTCCGCCATCCAAGAGAAACCGCAAGGCGCCCGCTTCACCGCCACCGGCACCGGCGGCACACTGGTCTACGAGGTTAGCACCGACCGCGGCTGCGTCGACGGGATTACCGCCTGTTGGAACGGCGACTCCGCGTTTCAACCGTGCGCCGGCGGCGGACTGCTTGACGCAAACGGCAATCCCGTCGTCGCGGCGCCGCTCGCCCGTCGTATCCAATCGGACCGGCTGGAAACCGAGTGGCAAACCGCGGCGGGCGGGCGCTTCGAAGTCGATTACCGTCTCGAAGGGCTAAGCCTGGTCGTCGACCTGCGAGCCGCCGGCGGTTGGGCGGCAGGCACGGCCTTCGGAGAGGTCGCGGGCCTCGCCGATCCCAAAACGATCGAGGTTCCCTACCTGAAAATCGCGCGCAGCCGGCCGACGACCTGCTTTGCCTGCGGCAGCGGTCTGTTCCTCTCGGTCCTGCCCGATTTCTATCACTCCGACTATTCCTCGGTGGATGACAACGTGGGCCAGCCGGAAGACGGCCGGCTCCGCCTGTTCCGGCGCACGGTCTACACGCCGCTGACCGACGGCAAACGGAACGACCTCCGCGACCGCGTCCTGATCACCGCCTCGCCGGAGTTCGCCGATACCCTGCCCAGCCACCAGAACCCGCGCTCGCCGAATATCGAGCGGCTGGCGCCGTACATGTTTGTCATGGACCGGACGTTCTCCCTGAATCGCTGGGACACGTTCAAACGCTACGGCCTCGACCACCTGATCGCCAACGACTTCGCCGGCATCTTCGTCAAGGGCTATTCGGAAGGTTTTGGCGTCCGGTGGCGGCCTCATCCGTCTTACACCATCGCCCAGGTGGCCGACGCGCGACGGAAGATCAAGGATCTGGGCTTTCTGTTCGGCGCCTACGCCGATTTCACCGACTTCTATCCGCTCAACGAGTTCTGGGACGAAAACTCGATCGCCCTGACTCCCGACGGTGATCTGCGCGAGGCATGGCCCGGCAGCTATGCGCCCAAGAACACCGCCGCCTGGACGCTCGCCCGCAACGTCGGACAGAAGATGCAGGAGCACTACCCGCCCGACTGCGTCTATCTCGACGTGAGCACCAATCGCGGCAGCGAGGCGTTGGACTACGAGGCCGGCGTGCCCGGGGCCGGCATGGCGAGGGCAACCGTCTTCGGCGTCGGCGACAGCATCGTGGAGGCGCGGAAGTGGTACGGTTCGACTGTGAGCGAAGGGATCTTTCGCTGGATGTACGCCGGTTTGACGGACATCGATTACGCCCAGGTGAAGACGGCCGCCCCGACGCCCTTGCCGCTGGACTTCGACCTTCTCAAGCTCCACCCGTTCCAGATCGGCACGATGATGGGCTACGGCCCCACCAACTTCCTCTCTCCCGAGGAAGTCCGAGAGCTCGGAACCTCGCGCGAGCAGCCCGCGCCAACAGCCTTCTACAAGCACGTTGCCACCAGCCTGGCCTACGGTCACATGGTAATGGTCGGCTACGGCTACTTTCCGCCCATGGCCCGCACGATTCACTACTACGCGCTGATGCAAGGACTTCAGAAGGAATACCTGCCGGACGAAGTTGCCGAGATCGAGTACCACGACGGCAACGCGATGCTCTCAACGAGCCAGGCGCTGCGAACCGACGCGCACCGCCTCGGACGGGTCCGCGTGAGGTACCGGCGCGGCCTGGTGGTAACTGTGAATCTCAATCCCTCGCAACCGTGGACCGTCGCGCAGGCGGGGCAAACGTATCTGCTGCCGCCGTACGGCTGGATCATCAGCCGCGGTGAAAGCGATGCCCCGGCGGTATTGGCCTACAGTGCCATCGTCGACGGCCAGCGCCTCGACTACGTGCAGTGCCCGGAATACGTCTATCTCAACAGCGGCGACAAACAGCGGCGCGCGGGGCCCGTTGAGGTAACGGGAGCGGCATGGTTGAAGCGGAACGCTCAAGGCTGGCGGGTCATCCCGTGCGGCAGGCTGGGCTACTGGTCTGCCACACAGCAGCAAGAGAAGATTCCCGCGGACCGTGGCTGCCCGGTGCTGATCGTCGATCCTGTTGCACTGAACGTGCCGCACGCGACGGTAACGGCGCTGGGCGAGATGGGCGAAGCCACTGAGGCAACTGCTGCAAGCACCGCCGACGGCCGCCTGCAACTGCAGGTGAACGACAAAACTCGCATGTTTCGCATCAAGAGTGCAGATCGTGGGATCCCGCCGCAGGCCAAAGACTGAAAGAGGCAAGGCCGCAACGCGCGCCTAGTAGGGCCAGAGGAGTCAGGCTTACACTTTGCACTTTGCTTTCCTGCTCCTGAGTTCCCGCACGAGGGACGCGACAACTTCTAACGCGTCGCGCCGCTCGGCCAGCCGCCGGCGAATCGCGCGGACGGCAGAGGAACCGATCCCGTAGTGCAACCCGATCGTCTGCTCGCTCGTCCCGGCCAGACGCGAGGCCAATGCCACCGCCACGGCCTTCGCCGGATCAGCACGATATGCGTCGGCCTGCAACACGCTGGGCTCGATCCGGTAAGGCCGCGAGACCGCCGCGTCGATCTCGGGCAGCGGCACGGGCCGTCGGGGCAAGTCCAGATCCCGGTCCTGCGCGTGGCCGCCGCGGCGCTCTTCGATGCGCGCCTCGGTCTTCTCGATAAACGGGGCGCCGCCAATCGCATAGCGACAGGCAGCCATCGCCTCCCGCATCGGCCCGTCGTCCTCCAGCAGGCACGCCTTCACGTAGACCAGGTATTGCCGCCGCGCCTCCGCCGGGTCGCGGCCGTACTCCCGGAGCACGTCGTAGCTGACGAACTCTTGGGCCTTGGCCAACGCGGCATAGCCCCCGTAGCTGCTCCACCCGTAGCCTTCCAATCGTTCGAGCCGCTGCATGAAGCCCGAGAGGTTCGCGCGCGGCGTGCGGACGAGAAGGTGGAAATGCTTGTCCGTGAGGGCGTAGGCGTAGAAGACCGCGCCCGCCAGTTGGCCTAGGAAGCGCTGGCGGTCGTCGGGAGCAATCTGGGGCCGTAGCTTGAATAGTGAATAGAGACCAGCCCTGCCTGTTGGGGGTCGAGTCTAGTCACTATTCAGACTGCGACCCCAGGAAAGCCCCCGATGAGGGGAAGCTAGAGGTCACTCGTACTGGTTCGGCTAAGAGATGAAAGACGTGGATGGAAGGGTGCAGGTATGCGGCGAGTGGGTGCAGCAGGCATGCCCCATCCCAAGTAGTTGATGCTGCACGAGTGAATCGCTATGATGCCGATCAGAAGCGGGCGTAATGTCCTGTGTGTGGGAGTTGCGGTCAGGCCGTCGTTTGTCGTTAGTCGCAACTCAGGGCAGCGGATCGATTCGGTCCAGCGACTCCTGACGCCGCGACTGCTCCCATACGTGACGCAGTTCATTCTGGTGTTCAGCCGCCCACTCCATCACCAATCCCGTCGCGCGCGGGCGCAGCTTCCCCGCGACCACGGCAAGCGTATCGATGGCAACGACCATCCGCTGTTCCCCGTACTCCGCGTGAAAATGCGGCGGCAGATGGTCGTTGTGGAACATCTTGATCACGATGCCGTAGAAACGGCTAATTTCAGGCATGCGTCGGCGCCTGGCGAAGGCTGGGGAATACTTCGTCGGCTGTCTTGCCCGTAAGCTGCATGTACAACGAGTCGGCGCAGAGATCCACGTCGTCGCTCCAGCGGACCTCGCCGCCGCTGCCGATCGAGACGCGGCTGAACGCCTCGGGGTCGTTCCACAGCCGGAAGACACCTTTGCCTGCCAGATGCGACAAATCCACTTCGCCCGCTACGCCGTCAGCGTACCGCAAATGGAGCGCGTAGCCGGGCAGCGCATGCACCTCGACAAGTTCAAGCACGTTGTTCCTCCTCGAAGAGTTTCGGGCAGCCAAAGAGTATATCGCCTAATTCATTGTACCTGCCCTGCGAAGATGTCCACAAGCCCGTCCGACGAACTGTGCGGGACGTTCTCTGCCGGCACAAGGCTGTTTGGCTCGGAGCCAGTCCCCGTTTCGGAACCATCCCGATTTTTTCATGCCCGGCATAGGGACGGTCCTATTTGGCGGTGTAAGTCAAGGCGGTTGGGAGGCCGCTTGCCCGTCTTTCCCAAACACGCCTACAATACGCCGGTCGTCGCCGGCATCGCAACGCCTAAATCATTAGCCCCCTTCTCATTCCTTCTCGCCGCCCCCGCCGCATCGCGGCGGGGGCGGCGAGAAGGAATGAGAAGGATATCGCGAAACTGCCTGCGCTAGCCATCAATCGTGGCTTCCACCGGGGCAAGCCCGAGTGGCGGCCTTTTCCACGAGTCGTGAAACGTGATTTAGAGGAGAAACTTCCGTGAGAAACCGTCGATCCATTCTTGCGGTTTTGAGCATTACGTTTACTGTCGTGACGACGCTGGCCGCGGCGGCGCCGGCCGATGAATCTTCGGGCTTGCCTCCCTCCTGGGCCGATGTCCGAACGGTTCCGATGAAAGGCGATCTGAAAGCCTTCTGGAATGTCGTCGGCGGTGACGTCGAATTCAATAACCGCGAAGCGGTGGATCATGGTTTTCGCCTGGTGAATATTCTGAACACGTATGCGGATTACCCGGGCAACCAGCGGGAAAACATCGCGAATGCCTTGAAGGGTAATCAGACCAACCCCTGGAAGAAACCCGACTTCTTCGAGCGGATCATTCGCCGCAATATCGCCCGGACGGGCAGCGACGGTGATATCATGGTCCATGACATCGAGTTCGCTTTCGAGGAAGATGCCGCCAAGGCTTGGGCGGACCCGGCAACTCGTGCGGCTTCGAAAATGGAGACGAAAGAGGAGTTTGCCAAGGCGTACTTGCGCGAGTGGGCGACGTGGTTCTGGTTGCCATGCCACTGGAACAAGCAAGACCGCCCGAGGATGCCCGTGGGGCTGTACGGCCCGCAGCCTTTTCGTCGCGACTATTGGGGCGTGGCGGGCAAGTCGGCCGAGCAGATTGACGGAACCCATCGCAGCGACGCCGAACTATGGCAATACATCGATCCGTATGTTGATTTCTACATCGCCAGCGTCTACGTCTTCTACGACGATCCGGGGTCGATCTACTACATCGCTGCCAACGTCGAAGAGAATTACCAGCGAACCCGCCGCTACGGCAACAAGCCGGTCTATGCCTACGAATGGATGCGTTACCACGACTCCAATAAGAAGCTCGCCGGCCAGGAATTGGCGCCGTACCTGGTGGAGGCGATGGCCGTGCTCCCCTATTTTTGCGGCGCCAAAGGTGTGGTGCTGTGGGGCTGGGAGCCTAAGCGGAAAGGGCAGTACTATCGGAATCTGCCGCTGTTTGCGGAAAGCCTCGGTCGCGTCGCCGATCGATCGGAGAAGATCAGCGCGGCCGAACTGGTGATCGACGAGCCGGCCCATGTGCTGTGGAAAGAGAAACGTCCGCTGGTGCGTAAGCTACGAGTCTCGGAAGACGAGTGGCTGGTGCTGGCGGTCGATCCCTGGCAGTCGGACGACGCCCAGAGCAAGACGACGGTGCGATGCGGCGCGGCGACGGTTGAGGTGCCGCTGGTCGGCCGGCATACGGGGGTTTTCGAGGTGCGCGGCAATCGGCTGATGGCCGTTCGCTGAGACGACCGGCGAAAAACAAATGCCGCAATCAAGAAGGGGTCGGGAGTCTTTTTCCGTATCGGCCACAGACCTCGCTGGACATGCCAAGCGGCGATGTGGCCGATACGGAAAAAGACTCCCGACCCCCTTGCACGCTGCAATGTTTACTCGGCGGCAGGCTGGCCGCCGTCCCCGCGTTTCTTGTTGAGTTGCGCAACGAACTTGGCATGTTCCGGGCGGGCTAGTCCGCGGTTTGCGGCAGCAACGGCGGCGGCCGGATCATTGCGGAGCAGCGCAGCCGCATCGAGCCAGAGTCCGGGGAACACGAGCATTCTCAGCAGCCCGTCGGGGCTTGAAACGAGCCGATGATAGTTTCTATCGCGAAGAACGAACCAGTCGATCGCCTGATCGGCGACTCTCCAGACGACGTACTCTCGCACACCGTGCCGCCGATAGCAGTGGGTTGGACTTCGGCGTTCGTGGTGTGCCCAAATCAGGTTTCACAATGAGACTGCAGCAAGGACGTGGGGTGCCAAGCGACCCCGGCCCAGCTCGTCTGGCCGGTGAGGGAGATTGGTGGTCTAGAAACACGCTCAAGAAACGCTTTGCGCCCCCTGCCGGCTTGACCGGCAGGGGCTTGACCGGCAGGGGGAGGAGATTGTACACCGTGCTCTCGTGGTAGCCGAGCAGTCTGATTCACCTGCCGGACGAGCCGGCAGGGGTCTGGAACAGAGCCTTTTTCCGGTTTAGCTCTCCAATCTTGTTCACCTGCCGGACGAGCCGGCAAGGGCCTCCTTCACGAATTGTGAAACCTGATTTCGTGCCACAGGAGGGCATAGGCCATGAAACTCCGGTTGACCCGCCAAGTGAAATCCCAGTAGATTCCCCCGTTCAGGATCAGCACCAGCGTAGGACATAATTGCGGGTCTCACCATGTCGGAAATCGTCGTCAAACCTGTCACCACCCGCCGGCAGCGTCGCGCGTTTGTCGGCTTTCCGTGGCGACTGTATCAGAATGATCCGAACTGGGTTCCCCCTCTGCTGGATAATCACTCGGAACTGCTCGGCTATCGGCCGCACCCCTTGTGGGAAGAGAACGAGATCCAGACTTTTCTGGCACAGCGGCGCGGCGATGTCTGCGGCAGGATCGCCGCCGTTTTCAGTCGTGGGCACATCGAGAAATACAAGGAGCGGCGGGGCTATTTCGGTTTCTTCGAGTGCGTGGACGACCAAGCGGTGGCCGATGCCCTCTTCGACGCCGCGAAAGGCTGGCTCGCCGAACGCGACGTCCATGCGATGCGCGGCCCCACCAACCCGGCGATGATGTACGAGATCGGCTTGCTCGTCGAAGGCTTCGACTCGCCACCGACCTTCCTGATGACCTACAACCCCCCGTACTACGGTCGCCTGATCGAGAACTGCGGCTTCCGGAAGATCCAGGATCTCTATTCCTATGCGGGACATGTCAGCCAACTCCCGGCAATCCACGCCAAACTGGGGCCGATTGGTGAAAAGGTCAGGGAGTACTGCGACGTCCACATCCGGCCGCTGAACCCCGCCAAGTTCATGGAGGACGTGGAGGCATTTCTGGACGTATTCAATCGATCGCTAATCAATCATTGGGGGTACGTGCCGATGTCGGACGCCGAGATCCGACACATGGCCAAGGGCTTGCGATGGCTAATCGTCCCCGAACTCGTCATCGTTGCCGAGGTGGACGGCAAAATGGTGGGCTCCGTGTTCACGCTCCCCGACTATAATCCCCGTATCAAGCGGATCAACGGCCGCTTGTTCCCGTTCGGATTCCTCCGCCTGCTGCGGGGCAAACACCGCATCAAACGGGTGCGGATGCTGAGCACCAACGTCCTTCCCGAGTATCAGCGGATGGGCGTTCCCCTCTGTCTTCTGGCCGCCATGATGCCCAAGGCTCTCGAGTGGGGCATCGAAGAAGCGGAGTTTTCCTGGGTGGCCGAGTCGAACGCGCTCTCCCGAGGCAGCCTGCAAAAGGCGGGGTTGAAGTGCGAAAAGACGTTCCGCGTCTACGACCTCGACTGATAATTCGGTGGCGTAACCGTTCACGGGGCGGGAAAGAGGGGGACAGGTCCATGTTTTCGGGCAACGTCTTTGCCGCCAAAAAACATCCACTGGCCGAAAAATGGACCAGTCCCCGTCCGCCCCGTGAACGGTTACCTCGGCGGCGGGCGTTGAATGACCGCACGGCCGGCGCGTATACTGGATAGGTAAGCCCTGTGTTGCCCTGCGCCGCATTGATGGGCGTTGTTTCGGCGCAATCGATCATGTCCAACGACAAAATGCGTCGTCGGGTCGCTTGGGAGGCCGCCCGCCTGATGTACGCCCGCGACGAGGCGGAGTATTTTCGGGCAAAGATGAAGGCGGCCCGCCGCATCTACTCCGGCCAATTCAAGCCGGCCGACCTGCCCAGCAATCGCGAGATCCGCGACCAGATCCAGGAAATTGCCCGCATTCACGAGGGCCATCGCCGCACGGAGAACCTCCGCCAGATGCGTCTGGAGGCGTTGCGGTTGATGCGGATCCTGCGACTATTTCGCCCCCGGCTGATCGGCAGCACGCTGACCGGGCACGTCCGCCGTGGATCGGATATCGACCTGCACGTGTTCTGCGACAGCGTGGAGTCGGTATCCGGTGTGCTGGAATCCGAGGGGATCGTCCACGACGTCCAGCGGAAGCGCGTCCGCAAGCAGGGTGAGGAAAGAGTCTACACGCACATCCACATCCAGGACCACTTCCCCTTCGAACTGACCCTCTACCCGGCCGACCAGGCGCACTACGTTTTCAAAAGCTCCATTACGGGCAAGGCGATCGAGCGGGCCAGCATCGCGGAGTTGGAGCAGTTGCTGGCCGACGAGTATCCGGACGCGCCGCTGGAGCAGACCGTGTTGGAGGCCGAGAGCAAGCTCGACCGTTTTCAGATCTATCAGATGCTGCTCTTGCCGTTGGAACAGGTGAAACAAAGCCGCACGCATCATCCCGAAGGCGATGTGCTCTATCACAGTCTGCAAGTGTTCGACATCGCCCGCGACGAACTCCCCTACGACGAGGAGTTTTTGCTGGCGGCCTTGCTCCACGACGTGGGCAAGGCGATCGACCCGCAAGAACATACCGCCGCCGGTCTGGATGCCCTAGACGGCTTCATCACGCCCCGGACGGCATGGTTGATCGAGCACCATTTGGAAGCTCAGGCCCTGCTGGACGGCACGCTCGGCGCGCGCTGCCGCCACCGACTGGAAGCCGCCGAGGACTACGAAGAGTTGCGGCTGCTGGCCCAGTGCGACCGTGCCGGTCGGCAGGTCGGTGTCGAGACGCCCGACGTGGAGGATGCCCTCGATTACCTGCGGGAACTGGATCAGACCTGCGGTGGATAGCTTGGGAAAATGACTCGCAATTTCGCCATCCTCACAACATCAAAATGAAGTGGAGAACCGATGCCTCAGAACGACCCCGATCGATTGGAGATCGTGGCGCGCGTGCCGCACGAAATGGAAGCGGGGGCGATTGTCTCCGCACTGGAGGCCGCGGGCGTTCAGGCCGAGGCGGTCGGCGGCTACACGGCCGGCTTCCGCGCCGAAGCGCCCGGCGAAGTCCAAGTGGTCGTCCGCCACGTGGACTTGGAGCGGGCCACATCAATCCTGGCCGAGTTGCGAGGCGACGCGGAAGAGACGTCGGAGTAGATCCCGCTTGCCGAGCGGGATCTTGCCACAGAGTCTCTGCTCGGCAAGCAACATTCAAACTCGATGGCCCGTTGAAAAGGGGACAGGCACCGAGCGGTAGGCGTTTCCTCGGCAGTTCCGGGCCAAAACCACGCTCGGAGCCAGTCCCCTTTTCAACTCCGTTTAGCGTTTGAGATTCAAACGACCATCGCTCCTTGCTCCTTCAATGTCCTGCGGAGTTCCTCCGCGGATACATCGCAGACGTCGATCCCCTGCCGCACGGCAATCGCCGCAGCGGTTCCGGCCGCTTGGCCCATCTGGTTGCAGTTGACCATGACGCGCGCGGCGCCAAACGCGCCGCGGTCGGCGTCCAGGAGCCTTCCGGCAACGAGCACGTTCTTAGCGCCGCGGGGAACGAGGCTGGCATAGGGAATCTGGTAGAAAGTCGGATCCTCCGCGGTCGGATCGCGCCATCGCCCTTTTTTCGTGGGCTGCCCCGGACAGACATATTCTTCCGTGCCGTCGAGATAGCGGAAAACCAGTCCGGGGCGGTCCGGATAGTGGATGTCGACGCGATACGTGCCGTTGGCGACGGCGTCGGCGAAGCGTTTGCCGGTGAGAACCTCCGCCTCGGTGAGCGTGTGCAGGCATTGGGCATGGCGGCTTTCGCGGATGCCGATGCGGGCGGGAAGCGCCGCCAGAGCGATGGCGTCGCCGCCCGCATAATGGTTGCGGACGATATCCGAGATCGCCCGCACCTGGCGGCGGCCCTCGATCTCGGCGCGGGTGAGTTGGTCGGCATCGCTGCAGTCGGCGCTGTGGACCCGTGTGCCCGCCACCATCCGCGCGCCCGGCAGGCCGGGCACCTCGGCGGCCCAGAGAAAACCGTTCGCCAGGGCCTCCGGGACACTTGGGTCGAAGACGGCCTGCCCCAGATTGAATCCCTTGTTCCGGCGGGAGACCTCGTCGAGCCCAAAGAGAATGGCGCAGGTGGTGGGCGGCTGGATTTCCGAGTCCCGGCGGGTGGGCAGTCCGGCGCGGGCCACGAGGTCGCCGTCGCCGCTGGCATCGATGAAAGACTTCGCTCGGATGGCTCGCCGGCCGCTCTTGTCTTCGATCACGGCCGCAACCACCCGACCCTCGACAACGATCGGCTCAACGAAGCGTGTGTGGAGGAAAGACCGGACGTTCGCCTCCTGAACCAGTTCGTCCAACTCGATCGCCAATTCAGCGCTGTTGAAGACGAAATGCCGGCTGCGGCTCGGTTCGTGGGAGTTGACGGCATGGCGGCGGCGGAGTCGCTCGACGACTTCGGTGGTGAGCCCGGCGATGATCTGCCGTTGGCCGCTGGTGTCGAAAATGGAGTGCCAGATATTGACCAGCGAGAGCGTGGCGACGCCGCCGAAGTATCCCATGTTTTCGACCAGGGCAACCGTGGCACCCAGCCGAGCCGCCGCGACGGCGGCAAACACTCCGGTGCAGCTTCCGCCGACGACACACAGATCGCAATCGGCGATCACCGGCGTCTGCCGAGCTTCCTCGCGAATCGTCCCTGGAGAGAATTCGGCGGCATCGGAATCTCCGCCCACGGACCTGCCCGCCAGGGCTCCGGCGCCGGTGATTCCGGCGGCACGCAAAAACGCACGTCGAGAGTACGATTTCCGTGGGGGCATGGCTGAAGCTCCTGCTGTACGTCAGGCTTTCGCATCAACGGATAGCGATTGTAATCGCGCAGGCAGGGCAACGCCAGCCTCCGGACACCACTGCCGTAAAGGTCGTTTAACCGCAGTGCCCAGCGGGCCGCGCGGCGTACTCGAAGCTCTGAAGTCGCCCCAAGCGACGCGCGGCCCGCTGGGCACTGCGGTTAAACGACGGGCGTGCAACACCTTAGCACCTTTACAGGGGCGCCTCCGGATACCTCCGCCTCCCGCACGGTCACCGCGGAGCTTTCGCGAGTTCCGTCTCGATCAACTCGATCAGCTTGGGATCGTCGGGCTTCGTCCGTGGTTCGAAGCGGGCGACGACTGTGCCGTTGCGGCCGATGACGAACTTCTCGAAATTCCAACTGATTGTGCCCGGCCCTTTCGGCTGCGTATCCAGCGATGTGAGGTGCTTGTACAAGTCGCAGGCATCCTCGCCGTTGACGTCGATCTTGGCAAACATGTCGAACGTCACACCGTAATTCAGCCGGCAGAATTGCTCGATTTCCTTCGCCGTTCCCGGTTCCTGCTTGCCGAACTGGTTGCACGGGAAGCCGACGATCGCCAAACCTCGGCCGGCATACTTCTCGTGAAGCTTCTGGAGTTGTTCGTATTGCGGCGTCAGCCCGCACTTGCTCGCCACGTTGACGACCAAGACGACCTTTCCGCGATACTTGCCGAGGTCGACCTCCTTGCCCCCCAGCGACTTCATCCTGAAATCGAGCGCCGCGGGCGTCTTTTCCGCTGCTGAAGCGGGCGCAATCGCGCCGAACATCATGGCACACAGAGAAAAACTGCCGACGAAAAACATTCTGGTCATGATCGGAACTCTCTCAGAGGAAGGGGAAACGTCCGGCCAAAGGCCATTTTCACCTCGAACTGAGTTATTCTACCAACCAAGGCCAGAGGGGGGCGGCGGACTGCAGCTCATGGAACGACTTAGAGCCTATCCCAAAACCTTGGCGGAGAGGGGGACAGGCACATTTTGCTCCGAAGACTCCGCAAAATGAGCCAGTCCCCGACGGTTTTGGGATAGGCTCTTAGGAATAACTTCCTCATCTGGACGTTGGGAACGCGAGCCAGTCGATGGAACAGGAGAGAACAGAGGCAACAGAGTGGGACATCTAGTGTTGCCTCTGTCTCATCTGCGGACTCATTCCAGGTCGGCTCCGGGGAGAATCAGCCCGGAGACGCCTTCTATAGAGAACCGGTTCGCGGCGTTTGCTTAAGCCGCTTCGGCGTCGTCGTACTGGTCTTCCTCAAATACTTCTTCGTCGCTTTCTTCCTCGTCGGCTTCATGCTCGGAGTCGCTATCGATCTGCTCTTCCTCTTCCTCTACCTCTTCTTCCTCATCATCATCATCTTCTTCCTCCTCCTCTTTGTCCTCCTCGTAAGATTCGCCGTCATACTCTTCATAGCCGCCCGCTTGATCCTCTTCGGGCCAAAGGTCTTCGTTGCTTTCAGGTTCCGACGCTTCTTCGTCGTCTTCCTTGTCACCTCGTTCACGTTCGTCGAACGGGTCTTCCTCGGCGGCATACGTGTCTCGCCGGTCGTCGGCTTCTTCCCAGGGGGCGAGTTCTTCCACCGGCATCAGTTCCGGCTCCGGCTTGGGCTTCGCGCGACGGCGGCGAGGTTTTTTCGTGGGGGGCGCGGGCTCGAGTGGCGGCTTGGGTTTGCGTTGCTTTTCGGGAGTGGCCGGAGGCGCTGTCGCCGCGACGGCGGGCGTCGGCTCCTGACGTTCGGGGAGTTGGACGAGTGGGACATGCAATGCCTGGAAGAGCCGAACGATGTGTTCGTGGCAGGTGAAGACGAGCACCTGCCGCCCGCCGGCGGCAAAGTCGCGGAGAACGGCGGCCGTGGCTTTCGCCCGCCGGCCGTCGAAATTGACCAGCACGTCGTCGAGGATCATGGGCATCTGGACGCCGCGTCGCGCATAGCCGTTGGCCAGAGCCAGGCGGAGCGAGAGGAACAACTGCTCGCGCGTTCCGCGGGAAAGTTGCTCGACGGATCGGCTACCGCCCTGGGCATCTTCGACCATCAGTACGTCTTCTCCCAGCGGTGTCCAGATGCGCACGTAGCGCCCTTCGGTCATTCTCCCCAGGTAGCCGGAGGCTTCGCGAAGGGTTTCGGGCTGCCGATCCTTCTCGTAGATCTTGCGGACGGTCAAGAGGATGCGGCTGGTGACGGCCAGGGTCTGCCAGCGGCGGATCGCATCGTCAAGCCGCTGTTGGACCATGGCCAGTTCCAGCGATTTCAGCGCCGGTCCACGATCTTCCGCGAGGGCCTTGAGTTGTTCGGCGATCTGGCCGCGTTTCTCGAAGCGAGCATGGAGTTGCGCTTCGTTGGCGCGGAGTTTCTCCGCGATCGCCTCGGCCCGCACTTCGATGCGTTCGAAGGGATCGCGGTCGATTTCACCGAGGATCTCTTCCTCGGTGCAATGGCCGGTAATGGCGGCTTCGATTTCGCGGGCGAGTTGCGAGCGCTCGCGCCGCAAATCCCCGATCCGTTGCAGTTCGGCGGCCTTGCGGCGGAACTCCCGCTCGTCCTCGACCTTCACCTCCCGCAACAGCTTCTTTCTCTGCGTTTTCAGCCGCCGGAGGAGCGATTCGTACTTCGCTCGCTTCTTGCGGAGCCGGCGACCTTGGGCGGCCATCGCGGTGCGCCGCTTCAAACGCGTCTCGTGGTCGGCGAGTCGCTCGGCCAATTCGTCGAGTTGCCGCACCGGCTCGGTTTGCTGGAGTGTCAGCCCCGTCTCGGCGACGACCTGCTGGATGCGGCCGCAAAGGAAATCCATTTCGCGGCGGCGCTGCTGCGATTCTTCGCGAAGCCGCTCCAGCCGCTGTTGGATCTCTTGCACGCGTCCGCAGCTTGCGGCCAGTTGCCGGACCTGCTTGGGGGAGAGGTCTTGGGGCAGGCCGAGCACCGCAATCGCCTCGCGCCAGCGACGACGAACGGCCGTCATCTCGGCCTCGGCCTCGTGAACCCGCTGGCCGGCCGATTCGGAGTCCTCCTGCGCAGCCTGCCGCCGCGCGTCCAAAGGAACCAGTTCTTCGAGGTGCTCCAGGTCTTTCTCCGCCGTCTGAAGGCGAACCATCATCGGACCGGCGCCGCGCGGCAACTGGCGATCGAGCGCCTCGCGTTCCTCGTTCGCCTGCTTCATCTGAAGTTGGAGCATATGCAGTTGCTGCTGGCAGTCGCCCAGCCGCCGCGCATTGATCCGTTCGAGCACGAACTTGCCCACAAATGCCGCGAATGTGCAGAGAATTCCCAGGCCAACGTGGGTCCAGCTCAGCGGATCCGACATGGCGCCGGAGACCAACATGCCGAACACCTTCAGCAGCAGCAACATGGGACCGGCCACGAACAACAGCCCCAGCAGCAGAAGAACCCTGGCGGGCAGTAGCTGCCCGTCGAGCAGTCCGCGGCTCTGCTCCTCGAGTTCCTGCTGGTACAGATCCATCTGATCGAGCCGCTCGTCGATCTGGACGCGGCGTCGCAACAGGGCGACCTGCGCCGCGGTTCGCTCGATGACGGTGGGCAGGTCCGGAGCGTTCCGCTCGGAGAGGGTTCGTTCGATCTGGTCGTGGATCGAGCGGGCCGTTTCCTGTCCCTTGCCGACCTCGCGGCCGGCTTCCTCCAATCGCCGCTTGCAACGCCGCAGCGCCGCCGCCGGCAAGCGGAGCGCGGAGAGCGACTTGCCGGAAATGGAGGGAAACGCGCGCGTGCCGCCGTTCTTGCCGAGCCCGAACCGTTCGTGCTCCGATTTCAATTGCTCTTCCAGCTCGGAGATCTCGATATCGAGTTCCAGGATGCGGTTCTCGACGGTTCCGATCCACTCGGCCTGATCTTGCATCGCCTCGATGCGCGGGGCCTGCCGGAGCAGCGTGTCGTTGACCTTCAGCCCGGCGGCTTCCGCTCGGAGCTGGTCGTACTGGTGCTTGAGCTGGTCGAGTCGCCGTTGGCGCTGGTCGTGCCTGGCATTGATCGCGTCGAGACGTTCGACGGCGTCTTCGGGAATGAGGCCGGCGGGCCCCAGGGCGGCAAGTTGATCGTCGAGAGCCGCGCGCCGCCGCCAACGGTCGCGGATCGCCAGGGCGATCTCGATGGTGCGGTGTTCGTGCTGAAGCCGGCGGTTCTCTTCATCGAACCGGGCGGCCTCCCGCTCAAATTGATCGCGCTCGGCAGCGAGACGTTCAAAACGTCGTAGTGCCGTGCGCGTATGCTCCAGGCCGGCGGCGAGTTGATCGCGCTGGGCCGCCAACTCGAAGATCTGTCCGGAACCGCCCGCGGGGTCCAGCAGGCGGGATCGCGATTGCTCCAGCGTCCGCATCACATCAACCAGCGCGACGCGGTCGACTCCGGCGCTGATGCTGTAGAGCAACGAGGCCGCCTTGGTGTCGCTGAGAGTTCCCAGTTCCTGGATTTCGCGGAGCCCAATGGCGAAGACGTTCTGGAAGACCGGTTCGTCGAGATTCGAGAGCAGCCCTCGCAGCAGGTGCTCGCCCGGACGGCTGCCGTCGGCGGCCGAGAGGGCGAGTTCTTCCCGCGCGTCGGGCCGCCGGGAATTGGCATGACGGCTGATGCGGAAGCGACCTTCGGTCCCGATGACCTGGATCGATCCGCCCGAGCGTGTGCCGCCCTCTTCCGGTAGATAGCGGCGGCGATCGGGGGAGAAGCCGTAGAAGACGGAGCGGACAAACTGCATCAACGTCGTTTTGCCGGCCTCGTTGGGACCGTAGACCACGCAGAGACCGTCGGCGATCTCGTCGAGCTTCAGCCCGCTCCAAATGCCGAAACGATCGACTTCCAGTGCGGTGATTTTCACGGCTGGGGTTCCTCCCCGCTCAACAGGTCGATGCCCAAGACTGCCGCTTCCCGCAGCACGCGCTGCCGCGCCGATCGATCGGAAATTGCCAAGGCGGGAAGCATCGCGCCTGCGGGCGAGGGCGCCGGCAGGTAACCTTCCAGGTCGATCTCCTCGCCGGCGTTGGTCTGGTAACGGCGGGCTTCGCGAAGGAAGTCGCCGAGGATGGAATCCTGTTCGTAGATTTCCGGATCCAGCGCGGCGGGCGGCTCGGCGACCAGGGCGACGCTCCAGACCGCAGGCGGGCCAAGTCCGTGCCGCTTGCGAAGCGTCTCCAGCAGTTCCACGGCGAGATTGCCGTGTCGCAGTTGGGCGGCCAGCGCTCCGCTTCCCAGAATGCGCCAGGAAACCATCACGTCGGCGCCGGGGATCGTGTCTTTCAGCGCGGCGGCGCGCTGGTCGAGCATCCGTTCGAGTTGGGTGCGGGTGGTCGAATCTTCCACGGTTACTTGTTCGGTATGCCAGCGGAGCCCGTCCGTGGAGGCTGCGGTGAGGCGAACGCTGCGTTGGTCGCTGACGTGGACGACCGTGCAAGCGTGCGAACCGGTTTCCCGAGGCGAGCGTCCTTGGGGCGTGCCGGGGCAATGGGCCACGTGAGGCGAATGGAAGAGCGTTTGACGGCGATGATTTCCGCCCAGTGCCCAATAGTGAATGCCGCGTCCGCGCAGGGCATCGGCGTCGGCCGAGCCGTGGGCGACGGCAATCGAAAACACGCCGGCCGGGTCGGGAACAAAATCGCTCGGTCGAATCCCGTGGTTTTCGCTCCGGCTTATGCCGATGATCCGCGCAATGGCCGTCGCCTCGCGCCGCACCACGAATTCTTCAATGCGTCCGGAGGGGAAGATGTGGACATTGTCCGGAAGCCGAATCGTCGCCGGCCAGGCATCCGGCGGATCGACCTTTCCTCCAGCCCAGTAAACCGGAATGCCTCGTTGGTCGAGACGGCTGAATTGCTCGACGAGAAAGAGCGGCCCCCGGGGGCCGGTTTGCTGAGAATCGAGAACGTCGCCCGCGAGCACCAGGAAATCGGCCTCTTCGGTCAGGGCCGTTGCGAAGACCCGTTCGGCTGCGGCATAGGCGGCATCGACAAACAGCAGCCGGAGATGTTCCGGCACGTGATCGATGCCGCCCGGCGGCATTTCCAGATGAAGGTCGCCGGCATGGACAAATCGGAACGGCCAGTTCGGCATGAAGGCCTCCTTGCGCGAACTCATGCTCTCCGTCGCGCACGCCCAGACTTCTTGGAGGGTACCTACCCAAATGGATAGTTTAGCGGGATTGGGAAAAGCTTGCTACGTCAGTTCGGCGACGGAAAGCTTGCGGTCCTATCAGAAGGGTGTTAAAATGGCTCTGCAGGGCTATCCCCGATTGGTCTGCTCCTTCGGGGGAAACAATTTTACGGATCCTGCTTGCTTTGTGCCGAAGAAAGATGCTAGAATCTCGGATTAGTGAGAATGAGTCTCATTTTCCATGCCTGAACATCCCCCCTCTGCGTTGGCGAGACTGCTGTGATACGACTCGCGGACAATGTCATTCCTTTGAACCGACTGGCCGCGGGTGAGTCGGCCTACGTGCGTCATCTTGTCGGCCAGGCGGACCATGTCCACCGGTTGGAAGAGCTTGGCTTGCGTGGCGGCACTCGCATCCAGATGTTTCGGCCGGGCATCCCCTGTATCGTCCGGCTCGCCGGCAACAAGATTTGCCTTCGATCCGACCACCTGATCAACATCCTGGTAGAGCCCAGTGGTTTGCCCGCCACGCCAAGCCTTTGATTCCGCCGCGGGTAGCCCAATGCGGGCCGCGCACGATATTTCATCTTTCGCCGGGCCATGCCCTCTCTTGAGCAATCTGCGCTTTCCGTTGCTTTGATCGGTAATCCCAACACCGGCAAATCAACTCTCTTCGGCGCCATGGTCGGCCTTCATCAACGGGTGGGCAATTACCCGGGGGTGACGGTCGAGAAGAGAACCGGGCAGACGCAGTGCGAGGGACGACGCTTCGAGGTGGTGGATCTGCCGGGGCTCTACAGTTTGGCGCCGCGGTCCCGCGACGAGATGGTGGCAGTCGATGTCCTGTTGGGCCGGCAGGCCGACGCGGCGCCGGTCGCCGCCGTAGTTTCCATCATCGACGCCAGCAACCTGCGGCGAAACCTGTACCTGCTCAGTCAGGTGCTCGAACTCCGCCTGCCGACGGTAGTCGCGCTGAATATGCTCGACGTGGCGGAATCCCGCGGTGTGCGCGTCGACGTTAAACGTCTGGAGAAGCAGTTGGGCGTTCCGGTGGTGCCGATGCAGGCGCATCGTCGGGTCGGCATCGCGGAGCTGAAGGCGGCGCTGGCTGCCGCCGTGGGCCGGAAGCCGGCCGAGACGGCAAGCCCGCTGCCCGCCGCGATTGAGGAGGAGGTCTCGCGACTCGAGTCGGTGCTGGCCGCGGATTCCGGCGGCACACTGCCGAAGCGGCTGCCGCGGTACTTGATCCAAAGGCTTGTGCTCGACGTCGGCGGCTATCTTGAAGACCTGCTCCTGCCGCCGGGAAACGGGGAGGTTCGCGAGGAACTGCAGCGGGCGCGGACACGGCTTGTCGCCGCCGGACATGCAGTGCCGGGCGTGGAGACCGAGGCACGCTACGGATGGGTCGACCGCGTGCTCCAGGGGGTGGCCACCGAACCCGAGCAATACCGGACCACTTCCAGCGACCGTATCGACGGAGTGTTGACGCACCGGCTTTGGGGGACTTTGATTTTCGCCGTGGTGATGGTCGTGATTTTCCAGTCGGTCTTTTCGTGGTCTGAGCCGCTGATGGCCTGGATCGAGCGGACCGTGGCCGCGGGCGGGACGCTCGTCGAAGCCCGCATGACCGAAGGAGCGCTGCGAAGCCTGCTGGTGGACGGGGTGATTGGCGGAGTCGGGGGAGTGCTCGTATTCCTGCCGCAGATTATGATCCTCTTTCTGTTCATTGCCGTTTTGGAGGACTGCGGCTACATGGCCCGCGCCGCCTACTTGATGGATCGGCTCATGTCGCGCGTGGGTTTGAGCGGCAAATCGTTTATTCCGATGCTCTCTTCGTTCGCTTGCGCGATTCCGGGGATCATGGCGGCGCGGGTGATCGAGGACGAACGCGACCGGCTGACGACCATCCTCGTGGCGCCGCTGATGACCTGCTCGGCGCGGCTGCCGATCTACGCGCTATTGATCGCGGCCTTCATCCCGGCCCAGACCTATCTCGGCGGGTTGTTGGGGCTGCGAGGCCTGACGTTGTCGGCCCTCTATCTTCTGGGGATTGCCACGGCGATCCTGGCCGCGCTGGTCTTAAAACGAAGTCTGTTGCGGGGGACGACGCCGCCGTTCGTGATGGAGCTGCCGAGTTACAAATGGCCGTCGCCCCGGACCATCCTCTATCGCGTCGTCGAAAGAGCCTTGGCCTTCCTCCGCTGCGCCGGGACGATGATTCTGGCCGTGTCGATCTTGATTTGGGCGGCGATCTACTACCCGCACGACGAGTCGGCGGTCGAAGGGCCGTTTCGCCCGCAACAGCAGCGAATCGAGGCGGAACTCGACTCACTGGACGAAGGTCATCCCCGCCGCGCGGAACTGCTGGCGCGGCTAAACCAGATCGAACGCGAGATCGCCGGTGAATATCAGCGACAGAGCTTTCTGGGGCGAATCGGTCGGACGATCGAACCGGTTTTTCTGCCGATGGGCTGGGACTGGAGAATCGGTTCCGCCGTGATCGCGTCGTTCCCGGCCCGCGAGATCGTCGTCGCGACACTGAACGTGATCTTCGATCTGGGGGAAAACCCGGAACCGTCCGCCGACGAGAACTTTGCCGAACTGGGCGACAAATTGCGCCGCTCGACCTGGGAGGAAACCGATCGGCCGCTGTTCAACATTCCGGTGGCGCTGTCGATCATGGTCTTCTTCGCGCTCTGCGCCCAGTGCGCCGCGACGCTCGCCGTCATCCGGCGCGAGACGAACAGTTGGCGCTGGCCTGCTTTCACGTTCGCCTATATGACCACGTTGGCTTACCTCGGCGCCGTGGCGACGTATCAGATCGGCATGTGGGTCGGCCGCTTCGGTTGATTTCGTTGCGAGTGAGCGAAGCGGGTTGCGGCCGGAGGCCGTGTGCGGTCATACTGGCGGGTGAATCTCAGATCCTCTTAAGACAAGCCAACACGAGCACGGCGGCAATGGAAGCGATCCACGGAAACGTTTACGACTATCCGAAGTACTACGACGTCTTGTTTGGCGCCGACTGGAAGGCGGAGTACGACTTTCTGCTCGACTGTTTTCGTGTGCATTGCCGTCGGCAGGTCCGCCGGCTCTTCGAGCCGGCTTGCGGGACGGGGCGTCTGCTGGTGAAGTTCGCCGGGGCGGGCTACCAGACGGCCGGCAACGACTTGAATCCCAAAGCGGTGGATTACTGCAATCGGCGTCTGGTTCGACACGGCTTCCCCCCGTCGGCAAACGTCGGCGACATGGCCGATTTTCGCCTTGCTGGCAAGGTCGACGCGGCGTTCAACACGATCAACAGTTTTCGTCACTTGCAGACCGAGTCCGAAGCAGAAGGGCACTTGCGCTGCGTCGCGCACGCCTTGGCAAAGGGGGGGATCTATGTTCTCGGGCTCCACTTGACCCCGGCACGCAAGCCGCTTTGTGATGAGGAGTCGTGGTCCGCCCGACGCGGCCATCTGGTGGTCAACTCGCGGATGTGGAGCATCGCCATTGACAAGCGGCGACGAAAAGAGCGCGTCGGTTTCCAGTTCGATATTTATACCCCCACGCGACAATTTCGGCTCGACGACGAGTTGCTCTTTCGCACCTACAGCGCTGCGCAAATCCGCAGCCTGCTGAGCCGCATTGCCGAACTGGAGCACGTGGCAACGTACGATTTCGGCTATCGAATCGATGAACCGACTCGGGTCGGACCGGCAACGGAAGACGCCGTTTTCGTCCTTCGCAAGCGCTGAGACAACAGCGTTCCACCGCGAAGTCCATGCTGGAAAACCCCGTTGGGGTTTGGTCGGTTATACTGTCTCCACGCCCCGGGGTGCGCTGCGCGACCCCGGGCTTTGTTGTTCAACGCCTTCGGCGTTGGGCGGGTCTTTCGCGTCTCTGCCGTGCCTTTTTTCTTGCCGAAGCGTCCGGACTACACGGCGGAATCCGCGGGCAGCCGTCGTCGCTTCGACTTCGGCACGAAAACCGAGCTGACCATAATCAGCAAACCGGCGACGAAAACGCTTAACGCAACCGCCAGCCACTGGCGATTGGTCTGCGCCAGTCTTTCGTAGAAAGCTTCTGCGGGGAAAGGGCGTCTCTCGATACCCGTGCGAAGATCCTGCCAGATCTGCCATGTCTGGCCGACCGTCAGCTCATCGAGCGGGGCTTGCGTGGGAACAACTTGCTCCCGAGTGGGAAGGCGCCAAAACAGATAGGCGGCCAAGGCCAGCGCGGGCAAAGCAATGAGGGCGCCGACCAACAGGAGCCTCTGTCGCAAGCCCCAGCGACGCGAAGGCGGCGCCGTCGCGGCTTGCTCAGCCCGACGCAAGGAGGACATTCGCATCAGGGTGGGCACTTCTTGTTCTGCGCCGCAGGAGCAGCGAATCGTCTGACCGGCCTGACCGGTTTCCACGGTGATTTCCCGGCCGCACGAGCAGGGTAAGAGATAGCGGGCTTTCATGATTTCCTCACTGCGTTTGGCCGGCGAGTTTATGGAACGGATTGTTTTATTTTGTTGATGAGCCGCAGGGCCAGCCGCCCACACGGCGGTTCAACGAGGCCGGTTTGGCGAAATACGGCTCAAATGGTGGGGGTGTCTTTACCTATTTTACTGCTAATCGCTAAACTGCTGCAAGGCGATTTCACCGTCGGAGGGGGATCGAGACAAAATGTTGGCAATTTCGGCAACGAGACTATGGACCCGGGTTTCGGCATGACTAGAATAAATTGACCGGCCCTCGCTTGAACCTTGCCTCGGCTAGAGGCGTGCGGGTGAAAAAGCTTCATGCTGCCCGCCATCCCATGGTAGCGAGGGGGACGGCCGTTTGCGGTGTCCGTTGCTAGCGCTCTAGCTGTCTGAAGATCCCGGCTCCGAGGGCATGGTGTTCGATGACGTTTTGCCGTCTTGTTCCAAGGCAGACGCCCCATCGATTTCGTCCCGGAATAGTTGTTGGTCCAGACCTTGGTAAAGCAGGAAATTGAGGCGGTCTGCGCGGTGGCTGCCAGCCTCACGCAGGTAGAATTCTTTAACAAATGTTGTTGGGTTCCGCCGGCGCGGTGAATCGGTGGTAGAATAAACGTGGCCTGCCGCAGCCACAGCGAGGGCGTAGGGCCGTAGTGGGGGAAGAAGCATCGTCAACCATCACGTGGTATTGTGCAGGCGGCTCACCCCGTATTACGCCGCTGTCACACGAGTTGGTTCGCGACCACAGCACACATTCCCTCCCGAACTTGGGTGAACGTACCGGAAACACTTCAGGAGTGTTGCATTGTACGACGCAGAAATACTGATGGTCGAATTGGAAGACGAGGCGACTTCCCATTCGGTGGACGAGTTGGACCTGGTAGAAAAAGCGGAGGAACTCGATCTTGATGCGGAATTAGACGATGAGGACGACGGCGTCGACCTCGAGGACGGCGAGTTGTGCGAAAACGACGAGGATTTGTTGTCCGCGGAGGATGCGGAATCATGGTCGGACGACCCCGTCCGCATGTATCTGACTCAGATGGGTGAGATCCCCTTGCTCACTCGCCAGCAGGAGATTGCTCTGGCCAAGCAGATCGAAGTGACGCGGGCGAGGTTCCGTCGCAAGGCGATTGAGTGCGACTACGTGATGCAGCAGGTGGTGCGTGTTCTCCGCCGCGTGCATGACGGTGACCTGCCTTTCGACCGGACGGTGCAGGTTTCGGTGACGGATCGGCTGGAAAAGGACCAGATCCTCGGCCGTCTGCCTCACAATCTCAAGACGCTCAACGTCCTGCTCAAACGCAACCGTCGCGACTACTCGATCAGCACGAGCAAGTCGCGACCGATGGGGCAGCGACGGGCGGCCTGGCGCCGCTTGGGGCGCAGTCGCCGCCGCGCCGTCCGTCTGGTGGAGGAACTCGGTCTGCGAACGCAGCGGATCGAGCCCATGATCAAGACCCTGGAGGACTTCAGCCGACGGATCGACGAGTTGAAGGCCCGTATTGTCGCCCACCGAGCCGCGCGCGGCCCGGCCAAAGAGCGCGAGCCCTGGTTGATGGAGTACCGCAATATCCTCCGCGCCACTCAGGAAACCCCCACCAGCCTTCGCAACCGCGTTCGCCATCTCAAGGCGACGTATAGCTGCTACCAGGAAGCCAAGCGGGGGCTTTCCGAGGGCAACCTGCGGCTGGTGGTCTCGATCGCCAAGAAGTATCGCAACCGCGGACTCAGTTTCCTCGACCTGATCCAGGAGGGGAATGCCGGACTGATGCGTGCGGTCGACAAGTTTGAGTACCGCCGCGGTTTCAAGTTCTGCACCTATGCGACGTGGTGGATCCGACAGGCGATCACCCGCGCCGTGGCCGACCAAAGCCGCACGATTCGCATCCCGGTACACATGGTCGAGACCATGTCGCGAGTGCGAAACGTCTCCCGTCAGCTTCTTCAGCAGTTGGGTCGCGAACCGACCATGGAGGAGACGGCCAACGCCAGCGAGACCTGCATCGACGAGACCCGCCGTGTGATGGCGATGAGTCGCTATCCGATCAGTCTCGACCGGCCGGTCGGCAATAGCGAGGACAGCCATTTCGGCGACCTGCTGCCGGACGGCACCGCCGCGAATCCCTCGATCGGCGCTGCCCAGGAAATGCTCCGCCGCCGCATCAGCAAGGTGCTGAAGACGCTGAGCTACCGCGAACGCGAGATCATCAAGCTCCGCTACGGCCTGCAAGATGGGTACACCTACACGTTGGAAGAGGTCGGCCGGATCTTCAAGGTCACCCGGGAACGGGTCCGTCAGATCGAGGCCAAGGCGGTTCGTAAGCTGCAACACCCGGTTCGTAGCCAGCATCTGTCCGGATTTTTGCAAACTGCTTCTAGCGAATAATCTTTTCAGCAGCAGGCAAGCGAGCTGAAACCCGGAAAGCACGGGGGCCAGAAACGGCCCCCGTGCTTTTTTATGGGACGAGACGAGTAAAATAGAGGGGGACCCGAGGGCTTGAACCCTGTGCTTGAACCAAGGGGGCTGGTACATTAATCAA
>JAAYEH010000609.1 GCA_012728855.1 Rhodopirellula sp.
CCCGGTAGCCGGCAGATATCGAGGACCCGATGGCGATGAAAGTGGATAACTGGGACATCGTGAGAGACTTCCGGGCGGCACGGGGCCGGTTGCGACTTGGCAGGTACGAGAGGTATTTGGCCGAACGCCTTGCTGTGCGCGTGGCCCTTCTACTGGGCAAACGCGACGAGGGGGACCGGGGAGGGGATAACCCGGGGGACAAGCAACAAGCCGGCGGGAGAGCGGTTTCGCCTGACTCCACTCGCGCGGGTGCGCGCGCGAACGAACCGGCTAGTTGAGGCGATGGCGGCTGTGGTGGAAGGTGAACAGCCCGACTAAGAAGGGCGATTTCGGGCCTTACCAGCCCTCGGCGACGATCGGGCGCGAGGGGCTGAACGCAATTTCTCGGCGGCTCCCTGGCATGGCCCGCTGTCGGGGGTATACTGACAAGTGCCGGGTGCTCGCTGGGGTCGCTCCTCGGCGGGCTGAAATCGAGCCGTAGGCGGCCGTTTTCTACCTTCGACGTCCGCCTCCGGCCGGGCCTGGCAAGGAGGTAGACACAAATGTCGAGACTTCTCCGTCGCCAGAGAATCCAGCCGGCGCTGCCTGTGCTTCCGCTCCTTGCAGTAACAACCCTGTTCTTAGTCGCCGCGCCGCCGGCCTTCGCTCGCACTTGGAAAAGCAGTGACGGGGCCTACTCGGTCGATGCGGAGTTCGTGGACTTCAAAGATGGCACGGTTTCCCTGCGGAAGGCCGATGGTGCTGTAATTCGCGTGCCGGTGTCCCGTTTGTCTGCCGAGGATCAAGCCTACGTGGCCGAACAAGTGGCGGCCGTCGATGCATCGCCCTTGACGAGGCAGACTTACTCGCAGTTAGCCCGCTCGGCGAGTAGCTTACGCACAGCTGCCGAGGGGCTGCGGATGTACAAGTTATTCCTGCAACGTGAGAACATTGCAGAACCCGACCGCAAGGCGGCGCAAGAGCAATTGCCGGTTTGGGAGGAACGCGCGAAGAAAGGCATGGTTCGGGTGGGGGTTCGTTGGCTTGAGCCTGCCGAAGCGAACGATTTGAAACGGCAAGCCCGACAATTGAATGAGGAAGCGATGCGCTTGCTCGAAGTCGGGCAGGACGAGGCGGCAATCGACAAGTGTGTCAAGGCAAGCAAGCTCGACCCGGACGCAATACTGGCGGATTTCCTGCTAGGACTCGGGTACGCCCTGGTGGCGTGCGACGCCAAGGGCGCCAACAGGCACTTTGCAGAGTGCATCCGCCGCGATCCTCGGCATGTTTCCGCACTGAACAACCTTGCGCTCAGCGAGGTCAGGCTGCGAGAGTATACTCAGGCATTGGCACACTGGCAGGCAGCGCTGGAAGTGGCTCCGGCGGCACCGGAAGTCATTCAGAACCTTGGGCGAGTGCTCGATCTGGCGAATCAAAGACGTGTTCCTCTGCCGACTGAAGTTCAACGCGGGTTCAGGGACCTCTACGCGGCGACCGCTGTTTCGGCCGATGCAAGAGAGTTCAACAGCCGGGTTGGCTGGCTTTACATGGGATACTATGCGCCGCTCGGTGAGCAATCCGTGAGCGGCAAGGATGCCAAGAATAAGCTGATCACAATAGGATCGGGAACAGGCTTTGTCGTGCATCCGGAATATGTTCTCACCAACCGTCACGTTGTTGAGGACTGTCAAGGGCTCTTAGTGGTGCCATCCGGCGAGGAGAATCGCGAGTTGCCGGCGAGTTTGGTCGGCGTAGCGGACGGGGAAGATGATGACCTGGCCGTGATTCACTGCAAAGGACTCGCAGCCCCACCGCTGCGGTTCATCACGGCCGATCTCGCCCCGCGCGGCACGGAAATCATGGTTCTGGGTTTTCCTGGCATGATCGAGGGAAAGACGCCATCGCTAAAGGCTACTCGTGGAATTATCGCCGGCCTCCCAGATGAGTCTTACAACGCCTACACTTTTGACGCGACCACCAATCCAGGAAGCAGCGGAGGCCCGATCTGTGATGCTACGGGAAACGTGCTCGGCATTCACCGCGGCCGCGTGCGGCCGGACACGAGTCAGCCAAGTATGAGCTATGGCCGCGCTGTCCCACATTGCCGCGTTTTGCCATTGGTCAAGAAACTGATTCCCAGCTATGAGCAGCTACCACCGAATGCCAACAAGAAGGAATGGTCCGATGTCGATGGCATGGTGAGCCCTTCCACCGTGCTTATCTGGGTTCAGAGTGCGGTGTCTACCGGCGGCATATCCCGAAAGCAGAAAACTTCAGAGAGAGAACAGCCGTTTGAAGATCGGTGGTGCATGACATGTTACGGTCGGGGAACTGTCAAATGCCCGGTTCGAGGGTGCGCGAACGGCACGGTCGGCGACTTCAGGTTAGAAACGAACACGTTTCCTAATGGCACGCGGCTGACTAGGAAAGTGCCCATCCGCGTGCCCTGCAGCACGTGCCGCGGAAACGGAGTTGTTCCTTGCCGCGACTGTGACCACGGGATAGACCGGAGCGTGCGATAGGAACCGGGCTTCCAGTCGTGACGCGAACGCTGGGGGTGCCGGCAGGATGGCAACAAGAAGAACGGGCGGCTTCGGCGTGCCTGGCAGAAAGGTAGGGCTCTCACATGGCCGCTGAATGGTACTATCAGGACAGAGGCATTCAGGTGGGGCCGGTCGATTCGGGGGAACTGCGTCGGCTGGCGGAAACTGGCATCGTCAGGCCCGAGATGTTGGTACGTCACGGCGATAGTGGCCGCTGGGTGCGCGCTGAGCAGGTGCGGAGTCTATTCCAGCGATCCACGCCCGCGCCTTCGCTTCGCGCGACTCCGCCGAAACCTCCGCCGCTACCTCCGCCAGTTGCGAGCCTTTCCAGCAGGAGCGGCGAGAGTCCGATTCGCCACGGCCTTGGCGCGGCGGCAGTCAACGAGGCATCCGAGAAGCTGAAACGTGTCTCGCCCGTAATTTGGGCGACGATCACCGCAGGCTCCGGCACTGCGTTGCTCCTCTTGTTGTGGGCCCTAGTCTTCCGTGGCGGCAGCACGCCGAAACAAGAGGCGGACAAGGATCAACCGCCCTTGGCTGCTGCACAATCGGCCGAGTCGGGGTCTTCTGCGCCCGCGCCGCAGCCGCTCGCGCCGCACAGTTCCGAAAGACCAACTCATTTCGAACTGGCGGACCGGCGGGGGTCATCGGACGCAAAACAGCATCGTCCGGACGCCCTGTCGCCCACGCAGCCGCCCCGCGTGCCTCACACGCCGGAGCAACGTGTCCGGCCCAAGCCGCCGCCCCAGGTGGCTCGCGCGCCTACGCCCCAGCCGGCACCACAACCAGAACCGCCGCCCAAGGGCTTCTTCGTAGATGGCAAGAACTACATGTTTCCCGCCACGGTATCGGACGAATCCGCGATTCGGTGGCTCAACAAAAACGTCACGGCCAAGACCCGGGGCAAGACCCCGCTGCCGCTCGACAAGGCCGGGGGCCGGTCGCAGTTCATCGACCCGGACGAGCACGCGAAGCAGCGGCAATCTACGCCCCTGAGCGCGCAGGGGATCGCGGAGTATGCCGAGGAAATGGGGCTGAAGCCCGAGCAGGTCAGCCCCGAAGTGTTGGCGGAGTACATTGAGCTCCGAAAGGCGGAGGCCGAGCGGGCGGCGAAGGACCCGAACGTCGATATGGTGCGGCTGCGCGATTACAAGGACGACACGGCGACGATGGAACGCGACCTGGATCGGCCGTGGTCGAACCAGATGCAGATGGATCACTTCGCCGGGAAACCCGAGAGGATGTCGCCCGCGAAGGCACCCCCTGCTGCGGGCGTCCCTTCCCCGCCCGGCGCGGTCTTGGACTTGGCGGACCTCGCTGAACTCGTGGGGCCATCCGTGGTACAAGTAAACGTGACCGGCCCGGAGGAAGTAGCCACGGGAAGCGGATTCGTCCTGGACAAGCAAGGCACGATCGTCACCAATTACCACGTGATTGAGGACGCGACCGCGGGCAGGGTTGTCTTTTCCGACAGGACGAGCGCGCCGATTGGCGGATACCTGGGCGTGTGGCCCGAGAAGGATATTGCCCTGGTACGGGTCGAATGCCCGCCGGAGAAGTTGCACCCTCTTCCGCTGGCAACGTCGGCGCCACGACAAGGCGAGCGGGTGGCGGCGTTCGGGAGTCCGCTGGGCCTGCAACAATCGGTGTCCGAGGGAATTGTCAGCGCGGTGCGAGAGAGCAAGGAACTTCAGGCCCTTGGCCCAATCGACGTCAATGCACGCTTGATTCAAACCACCACGCCCATTTCCCACGGAAACAGCGGCGGTCCGCTCGTGGATATGAAGGGCATGGTTGTCGGCGTCAACACGTTGACCTTTCGACCTCTGGGCGGCGAGAATCTGAACTTCGCCGTCGCAGCGGTGGAGCTTCCGCCGCTTCTCCTAGCGAAAAATGAAACCCCTTCGCCGTTGCCGGCAAGCGACCCGGCGGCCGATGGCGTGCGCCGGATTGTGAGTCGAGCTCAGGCCCACGTGCGGGCGGGCGACCACGACCGAGCCATCCCCGACTTCACCGAGGCCATCCGGCTCGATCCGAAAAACGCCGACGCGTATTGGGGGCGAGGTTTCGCCTACTTCTGCAAGCACCATTACGACAGCGCCATCGCCGACATCACCGAGGCAATCCGGCTCGATCCGAAATATAGGGCCGCAAGGTATACCTGGCGCGGTGATGCCTACCGCCGCAAGCGCGATGACGATAGCGCCATCGCCGACTACACCGAGGCCATCCGGGTCGATCCGGCTTACGCCATGGCCTATTCCTGCCGCGGTTCGGCCTACCTCAGCAAGAAGGATTACGATAGCGCCATCGCCGACTTCACCCAGGTCATCCGGCTTGTGCCGAAAGACGCCGACGCGTATCGCTCGCGCGGTGATGCCTACCACGGCAAGCGGGATTTCGATAGCGCCATCGCCGACTTGACCGATGCCATCCGGCTCGATCCGAAAGACTGGAGCGCGTATTGCGGGCGCGGTCGGGCCTACTACTCCAAGCGGGATTATGATGCCGCCATCGCTGACTTCATTGATGCCATCCGGCTCGATCCGAAAGACGCCGACGCGTATTGGTTCCGTGGCATGGTTTACGACTCCAAGGGGGATTACGATGCCGCGATCGCGGACTACACCCAGGCCATTCGCCTCGATCCGAAAGACGCCAGCGCGTTTTACTGGCGTGGCATGGCCTACCAAGCGAAGGGCCAGCGCGCGGCGGCGGAGAGGGATTTTGCGCAAGCAAAGAGACTGGGCTACAAGCCGTAACGCGAACGCTGGGGGGTGCCGGCAGCATGGCAACAAGAAGCGTTCTCAACACCGGCGAAGTCGCCAAAGGAGCTGAATTGTGACAACTGACATCGAATTCAACCTGACCGCGCGCATCAACCGCCTCGAGAAGCAAAACCGCTGGACAAGACGGATTGCCGTCTTGGCAATTTCGCTTGTCGCCGGAACGTCTCTTTTGGGGGCTGCAGCTGTTCAGAACGAAATACGGGCCAACCGCTTCCTTTTGATCGACGAAGCCGGAAAAGGCCGCGGGGCGTTTTGGATCAAGAGTGGCGTGCCGAGCCTTAGCCTCTACGATGCGAACGGAAGAGTCCGTGGGGCACTCGAGGTCCTGGAGCGCGGGCCGAGAATCGCCCTGTACGACGAGAATGGAAAAGTCCGCGAGCAACTGGCCGTCTTCGGGGATGGGCCACTAATCGACCTCTGGGATGAGAATGAGAAAGTCCGCCAAGAATTCGCCGTCTCGAAGGACGGGCCAGCGGTCGCCCTGTGGGATGAGAATGGAAAAGCCCGTGGGACATTCATCGTCTCGAAAGACGGTCCATCAATCGACCTGCGCGACGAAAACGAAAGAACCCGCGCTGCATTCGGCGTCTTCAAGGACGGGCCAGCAATCGACCTGATGGATGAAAATGGGACCGCACGCGCGGCATTCGAAGTCTCAAAGGACGGGCCACTAATCCACATGTACGACGAGAACAAGAGAATTCGGGGCGCATTCTCCGTCCTCAGGGACGGGCCAGGGATCCTCCTGCGCGACGGAAATAGTAAGCTCAGCCAGGCATTCACCGTCTGGGAGGACCGAACAAGGATCGAGCTGTGCGACGAGAATGGAAAAGTCCGGGGATGGTTCTCCGTGTCGAAGGACGGGCCAGCAATCAAGCTGTTCGACGAAAATGAAAAAGCCCGTGGGACATTCTCGGTCGTCAAGTACGGGCCGGGGATCGTCCTGTGGGATCAAGATGAAAAAACCCGCGCGACATTCCTCGTCACCAACGACGAGCCGAGCCTCATGATGCTCGACAAGGACGACAAGCCGCTGTTCAAAGCGCCTCAGTAGTTTCGTGAATGACGGGTGGCCCACCTGGTGGCGCCGCTCGACGCCGGCAGCCAGCCGCCTAGGCTTCCGCAACGCCGACGAGTTGGCCGCGGTGGCCAAGGCAGAAGTCACCGCGGCCGAACATTTGCTGTTGGCTTTGCCCGACGAGCAGCCGATCCCTGGGGAGGATAACCCATGTTGGTACTACAAGAACAGCAACGGGCGGCCGTGCGGTCCGAATGACGGCAGGGCCTGCAAAATCTGCGGGGGCTAGACGACAACGAACATCGGGACGGCCGGCCGGGGCTTGGCTCTTGGGCGAGGGTTGCGTTGAATGGGGGAAAGGGCTTTCAGGCCAGCGCATAGTGCTCTATGATGATGGGATGAGAACCGTCCTTAAAGGGCGTGAGGAGTACATGGATGGCGACATGTCCGCTATGGGCGGCCTTCCTCCAGCTCAATCGCCTGAATCAATGAAGCTGTGTCAAATACACGACCAAGACGAGTCTGTGGATTCAGGTCAATTACCAATTCGTGATACACCTCCACAGCGCGATTCAAGAGCTTCTTGAGTTCTGTCCGGTTTAGAATTGGTATTGGGTCGACACGCTGACTGCAAATGTCTGCGTAGTCTTCGGCCAAATATTGATCAGTAAAAATGGCCAGCCTCTGCTTTCCACCCGGCGTAACTTCCGGCGCGACTAGGCGAATGTGCTCGTCGAGCAGTATACCGCCCGTCTCTCGGTCGATGGTGTAGTTGCTTGCCAAGATGAAGCAGGGAAATGTCCAAATAAACTCAGAACGTTCCATGTAGCCCTCGACTTGAATGGAGCAATCCGAAGGCGTACCATGCACGTAACAAGCGTCTGAGGCCGCCTTCGGCCAATAAATAAAGCCACCGAGTTTTGCCCCTCGGTGGCTTTTAGTTTATCCGACTCCCAGCGTGCTGTCGCGGAGGCTAGGTGCGACAGTCACGCGGGTCAGACGGCGTTTCTGGATCTGAGCTCCCCTCAGCGCCCGAAAGCTAGATTGGGCTCGGACGTGATTCGGCCGGCGGTCTGGGCGGTTGTGCGGCACGGCGAAAACGCGACAATTGTAGGTGTTCGGGACGGTTGACCGGGTTGCAAACCGGCGGCCAAGCGGTCCCTGGCGCGATTGGTGCTTCTCGCCTTTCGCATCGTCGCGCTGGGGATCGGCCCGACCAAAAATGAAAGGCGAAACTCATGTCAACGGAAGAGCAGGCGAAGAAAGAGATTGTCGCCGCGTTGCGGGCACTCCGCGTGATTCTCACCCAGGGGCCGAGACGAGAATACCCGGACGAGCTCAAACAGCATCCGGAGGTAAGGAAACTGAACGCTGACATCGAACGGGCGCTAGCACCATACTCGCGAACCCTAGATCCACGCGACGTTTTTCGCTATTTTGTGCCCTGCGACGTGCTGACCCTTACAGAACTTCCCGCCGACTGGGAAACGCTCAAGTGGCTCGACCACTACATTGAACGATACGGCGATGCGACGGTAACGTGGCAAAGCCAGTTGGTCAAGTTGTTCGGACCCGGCGAGGAACCGGAAGTGAACGGCAAGCGCAAGCCTATATTGACGGCGGCCCGATATGACACGGTACAGGCACTTGTCGAAGCAGGCGAAACCGGACTGACAAAAGATCAGCTTGACCACAAGAGTGGCCACACCGACGCCCGGAAGCTGCTGAAGGCACTAGCTGACGGTGATGCCGACTGGGCGGAGGTGATTCTCTTCCCAGGGACACCAGGCAAAGGGTATCGCATTCGTTGACCAAACTCCCCACAAGTCCCCACCTTTTCGACCACGACTCCCCACGTATACCGCTCTTAGGATACCCGTAGCTGACAAACACTTTGTCCTACGGAGTATGACTGATGAGCGAACTTGTTGACGCCCGAGAGTTGGCCGAGCGGTTGCGCGTGACCACCGCAACAGTTCACGCTTGGCATCGGCGGGGATGGATTCCCTGCCTCAGGGCCGGACGCCGGCCCGTTCTGTTCGACCTGGTCGCGGTCGAAGAAGCACTGCGTAAACGCGCCGAGAATCGGCAGGGGGGCGACCATGCCGAATAGTAGCACCCCCAGGACATCGCCCCAGGACCTGCCCACGGCCGGCGGCATCCAAGCCGAACTGCTGACCTGCAAGGAAGCTGCCCAGTTGGCCGGCTGCGGTGAACGAACATGGTGGTCTTGGACCCGAAGCGGATTGGCACCAAAACCCATCGCCATAGGGTACGGTTTGCGGCCGGCGATTCGATACAGGCGATCCGAAATCCTGCAGTGGATTCAACAGGGATGCA
>JAAYEH010000610.1 GCA_012728855.1 Rhodopirellula sp.
CCACCCGCCGATGAACGGCTCGACCCTCGACCGTGTAGACATTGTCCGCCCAGCGACCCTCGACGTGCATCAAGTGGAACAGCCGCGGGCAGTAGGCGTACTCGTTGAGCATGCGGACGGGGAGGAGGCTCCCGTCTTCGTTGTGGCGGTCCTCCGTGCCAATAGACGCCGCAGTGTCCGCTGGCACGGTCATCTTCCCATCTGTTCATCCATACCCGCCATCAGTCCCAAGCCGCAATGCCGCCCGGCACCGATGGCCAGCGGGCCAGGCACCTTGAGGCCGTCGCGGAACCGCAATGTCAGATGTACAGCGGTCTGGCTCAGTAAGTGGTCCGGCCGGATATAGCCGGTCGGGCTCTTCTGACGATCATACTTATGGGCCGTGAGCGACTTCGGGAACCGCGAGAACGCGCCCCACTCAAATTCGCATGGTTGGTTTACGTCGGCCTGCCGAAGCGCAATCTCGATGAGCTTACGCGTTTTCGCAGGCTTGTGATCATCGTGCCCCGGCAGGATGACGGGCGTGAAGCTGTGCCAAGTGTCGGTCGGATCAGTATAGCGTCGCGAGACGTTGTCGCCTTTCATGGGCACAAGCAGTGGCGGATCACCGCCCCCAAACTCATCGCCTCGTAACGGTTTCAACACCTGCCCCGCCAGGCGCCGCGCTACGTGGTCAAGCCACACGTCATCACCCAGCGGCGCCGCCACCATGACCCTGCGCACGCCCGGATCGGTATGCTGATGTCCAATAGACGGTAGCGGCAGATAAGACAGTTGCCGATGCTCTCGCTCGCGTTCGGTCACGTGCCCCGCCACATACGCCTCAACCCAATCGCCATCAACGCCAGCCGGCAGTGAGGCTTTCATCGCCTCGATTGCCAGATGACGCAACATACCGGCGATATGGACGAGCTTGCGGTGGGAGTAGCGGAAACGAGAGCCGTCGATATTGCGAAGCTCGAAGACACGGTAAGGGCGTTGAATCGGCTGATCCTGGCGGCGATAGCGGACGACATCAAACACGCGCAGCGGCGGGACTGGGCGGAAGCCGTCGCGGGTAACGCGGTTGAGGAAGTCGGTGTGTTTGCGGATCAGATCGTCGAGCGTGCCGGGCTTCGGCATTCGCAACGGGGTGCCGCCCCTGAGTGATGGCCGCCAGCGAATCCCTTGAAGCCGCCCGACCTGCTCGGCGATGAGGACCGAGGCGTCGCCGGTAGCCATGTCGATGCCCCAGCCCAGGTGGGTGATGGAGCGAGCGGTGTTGGTCAGCACATCGACGAGATCGTGTCGCGGCGCAGATGCCTGTGATAATGCATAGAGGTAATGAACGGCCTCACCTTCAATGACCGACGATAACACATCCTTCTCAGTTCGGTAGTCGGCGATACTCGCCTCGCGCCCCCTACTCCATGCGGCTGCAACCTTGTCGGCCACATTGTCCGGCACGTAAAGCCTGTAGGGTTGTGAGCTTGGAACCGTCGGTGCTGCGACGATGTACGGAGGTGGCAGCGCCTCCAACCAGCGGATCGCCGCCTTCGCGTGCTCCAGTATACTTCGCTCATTCCATCGCCCCGCAGCGGCGGCAACTAGCGCCTGCATCAGGCGCAGGGGTGAGGGCGGCCACTCGGGCCCGCCGTCTTCTCCTCGACCGTGGGACCAGGGCTGAAGGAAGCGGACGGTGATGCAGAGGAAGGAGCTCATCCGTTGGTCTCCGGCTCATCCGTGGAGGCGTCAGCTTTCTTGCCGCGTTTTCCCTTACTCTTACCTTTGCCCGCTTCGTCGGTGCTGACGTCGCGCTTGGCGCGTTCCTTCTCGAAAGGCACCGTCCGGCTTTGGCCGACGCCGAACGCTTTTGCGGCTTCGGTGGCGAAGGCGAGGGCCGCTTCGTGCGTGATGTCGCACGGCTTACGCTGGCCGTCAGGATACACTTCGACGAATTCGCGCGGCTGGTCGGGGTTGAGCACCAGCGTGCAACCCTGGCGGAGGTAACTCTCGGTGGGTGCGGTGAAGGCAACCAGCGACAGGCCGAGGATGTAACGCCGCAGCACAAGCGTCTTTTCAGCGTCCTTGCCGGCATGCAGATGCCGGAGCGCCGCCAGGCCGAGCGTGGCATCACGTCGGATGCCGCCGTCGGCGATGACGCCGCCATGCCCACTCGATGCTGGGTTGTGGACGAATCCGCGCTGCGCCAGCGGACTCTTGTTGTTGCCTTCTGCTTTGGCCTTGTCCTCTTCGCTGAACACGTCGAGTTCCGCGTAGTCCAGAGGCGGAATATAGACCGCTCCGCGCGTGAGTTTGCGAACATTGAAAGCGCGGATGCTCGATCCGACAAGCCGCGGCCGCTTGGACTGCGTATCACGAGAATCCCACACCCCGAACACGAGCGAAGTGGGCGCGATCTTTGCCAGCGGTTCGCAGTCGCCGATGAGTTCTGCCCGGAACGCTTTCTGCAATTCATCCTGCAAGGACGAGCAACGAAGCAGCGCATCGCCGGCCCGGTGCCCCGCTTCGAGAATGCTCACCTCCTTCTCCCCCGCCGTGATGACGATCTGTGGCACGAGGTGCTTGTACTTGTCCCGCATGAACAGCGGCTCAATGCGATTGGCCTGCGAGCCGACGCTGTCGATGAGGCAGACATTTCCGCCTCCCGTCTCATCACCGAAGGTGTTGATGTTGTATCCGCCTGGAAAGCCTTGTTCTTTGCTGGCGGCGAAGGTGGACGGAAAAAGAACCCCGTCAGCCCCTTCGACGGGCATCAGCGGTTCTCGGA
>JAAYEH010000611.1 GCA_012728855.1 Rhodopirellula sp.
CGGTCCTCTCGGACCAGCGTATTGCGGAGATCTTCACCGAGGAGGGAATCTCCTTCGGCGAGGATGAAGACGCGGTGTACACACCGGCCATTACGCTGTGGGCGTTGCTGTCGCAAGTGTTCTTCAAAGAGGAGCAACGCAGTTGCATGGCAGCGGTAATACGGATCGCGGCCTTGTGGCTGTCGTTGGGACGCACCGTCTCCAGCACCAACACCGGCGCCTACTGCCGTGGGCGTACGCGGGGTCAGGCTTGCACTTTGCACTTAGGGCGGCAGGGCCGCCGGCCAAACCGGTGCTCCCGCACCCATGCAAGAGCCCGCTCCCGTTGGTCGCTTGACATTGTCAGAAACTCCACGATCTTTGATGTTCGTACAATAGTACGTTCCTCCTCACCCCGGCACGATTGCCTTGTGTCGGCGCAGAATCGTCTTCACCTCGTCGATCGGGACGGCCAACGGCGTGGTGTTGTGCTGGATCGCCAAGGCCGCCGCGGCGCCGGCGGCCTGTCCCATCGCCATGCAGGAAGCCTGCACGCGGAGAGCCGAGTTGGCCAGGCGGTCGCTGCTGACACTGCGACCGGCAACCAGTAGATTGCGGCTCCCTTTTGGCGCAAGTGCCCGCAGGGGGATCGTCGGGACAACGCCGCGCCGCAGCGGGGCGGGCTGGACGCCGTGCCGGTCGTGCAGATCGATCGGGTAGAAAGAATGACCGACGGCATCGTCGAACAATCGTCCGCTGGTGTAGTCGTCGACCGTAATCTGCGCCTCGCCGGCGATGCGATAAGTTTCGCGCACGGCCGTTTCGGTCTGCATCTTCAAGAGGCGAGCCGCCTCGCAGCCGGGCAGAGAGCGGATGAACCGCAGCAGCCTCAGCACGGACGCCCGACCGGCGAGGTTCGCTTGCGTGTGTGTGGCCGAGGTGGAACTGTCGGCGCCGAAGATGTGCTGAGCGTTGGTGCCGCCGCCGCGGAGAAAGTTGACGAAGTGCCCGCCCGCGTGACAGTAGTCTCCTTCGTGCAGTGTGCCGGCAGCCAATGCTTGGCGATAGCGCTGGTCGATCCGCTCGGCGTCGAGTCGGTTCTTGTCGTAATTGCCGAAGGCGAAGATGAGGGTGCCGGGCTGGATTTCCTCTTCGCGGAGTCGCGCCAGGCCAATCATGCCGACGATATCCGCCCCGCCCGTGCAGTCGATGAGCTGGCGGCAGGCGATGCGGCGGCGGACGCCTTTGCCGGCCGTCTCGACCAGCCAGCCCGTGGGTGCTTCCTTGGCGGACAGCGGCAGTTCGTAGTAGGCAAGTGCTACTCCGGCTTCCAAACAGGCCTCTTCCGCCAAGGCTGCGTAGAGCTGGCCGTTGAGGGGCACCTGGTGGCGCGAGTGCCGTTCGGGCGGCGTCGAAAAGTCGGGCATCGTGCCGCTGTCCAGCTCGACGGCCTTCTCGACCAGTTCCCAGCCGATGCCCGCGATGACCTGTTTCTCCCAGGCGTGAAACAGCCCCGGCAGGGCCACGCCGCCGGTGGTCGTGGTGCCGCCGAGTTGGCTCCCCATTTCGACGAGCATCGTGCGGGCTCCCGCGCGGCCCGCTTGGATCGCGGCGACCGTGCCGGCGGTCCCCCCGCCGATCACCAGAACGTCGACCGTCGTGTCGCTTGCGTCGGAGGCCGCGCGGACCCACGCCGGAAGCGATCCCGTGGATACCGCGCCGACACCGGCGACCGTGGCGGCTTTGAGGAGGTCTCGGCGTTTCATGGATTCTTCATCCCGGGGTTGTCTGGACATCGGATTCTGCCGTAGGCTAAAGTATATCCGCTCGATCGTCAACCAGATACACAGAAAGGGATTCCTTGGATCACTACATCCGCGACAAGATCATCGTCATTACCGGTGGCTCCTCCGGCTTTGGGCTGGAGGCAGCGAGAATGGTGTTGGAAATGGGGGCGAAGGTGGCCATCACCGGCCGCGATGCCGACCGCCTTCGCCGCGCGGAGGAGAGCCTCCGGCACGACGATCTGCTGGCCCTCCGGGCCGACGCGACCCGGACCGACGACTGGAAGCGGCTCATCGGTGCGGTTCTGGAGCGTTTCGGTCGGATCGACGTGCTGGTGAACAACCACGGCGCGGGCATCAAGATCACCGAAGTGGAGAACATGGAAGACGATGATATCCACACCGTGCTCGACGTGAATCTCGCCTCGGTCATCAAGGGTTGCCGGGAGGCGGTGCGGGTGATGAAGACACAAGCAAGCGGGCACATCGTCAACGTCTCCAGCGGATGCGCGTATCATAGCTGGCCATCGTGGGCGGTATATACTGCCGCCAAGGACGGCATGATCGGATTCACCCGTTGCCTGCACGTGGAGATGGCGAAATGGGGCGGCAAAGCCACCACCTTCGTTCCCGGCGCGGCCCGCACCGGATTCTGCCAGGCGGCCGGAATCGCCGACGACTGGATGGAGGGCTTCCCCGACGCCCGCGATTTCGCTCGCAGCCTCGTCCATGCCATCGACGTGCCGGAGCATTGCTTCGTCGAAGAGGTGAATGTCTGGGGAACGAAACAAGTGATCGTGCCGTTCTGATTCAACGCCCCCATTCATCAACGCCCAATGCCATGACATCATCGATCGGCGAATGAATATGAGCCAGTCCCCGACGATTTTGGGATAGGCTCTTAGCGGTGGTGGCGGGGCCAAGGGGGCAAGCTATCCGCTGGCTCCGTCCTGCATGGGCACGGCAATTCGCCTCGTCACCAGGATCCAGATGGTTGGGGCAACCACCAGGGCCATGCCCACCAGGGTTGCGGTGTCGAAGACGTGTCCCGATAGACAGGTATCGTATCCGAAGGCAAAAAGAACCTGGGTCAGGCTCACCACGGCCACTTCGGCAGGCGGCCCGGCGGCAAATGCAAGGGTGAGAAACAATTGCCCAACGCTAGCCGCCACACCGGTTCCCAACACCGTCAGGACAACCCACCTGTCGAGCACGATGTTCGGGGAAACGCTCCACTGGCCAAAGAAGACCAGACTCGCCAGAGCGAATATCAGGGCCACTACAGAGAAGTGGAACACGACGACCTGAGTATTCATGTCCTGAAGACGATGCAAGGCAATCATGGCCAGCGCGATGGTAAACGACCCTCCCACGGCCACCAGCACGGCTTGGCTTGCATGTCCCACTTGCGGCTGCTGGACAAGAGCCACTCCGACCACTCCCGCTATAACTGCCAGCCAGACCCCTTTACGTGGCCGTTGCTTGAGTAGTGGCCAGGACAAGAGAGCCACCCAGAGCGGGTAGAGATTCGTGAGGGTGATGACGACGGAAACTGGCAGGCGTGCGAGGGCAAAGAAGGTGCAGATCAGACTGATGCCGCCTGGCACACTCCTCATCCACAAGCTTCTCGGTTTCCAGAAATGTAGTTTGACCCCCGCCGCGAGGGCGGAACCGCCGAAAACAACCAAGGTCACAAAGGCTCGGCACAGAGCAACGATCTGCCAATCAACGTCGTTGCGAAGGGCATGAGCCATCGCCCCCATCGTAGCGAACGCAAAGGCGGAAACCAGCATCCAGACGTACGCCACCTTGATCTCCAACCGATGCTTTCCCACGAGTTGACGAATAGAGCAGCATAGTGGCGAAGGACCGCCAAGGCAAGCCGAGCACTCGATCCCGCAACGGGCAGGTACACCAGGCGACGGGCGGTGTCTTATACCGGAGCAGGTTACTCTTCGGCGCGGGCAGGCTCTTTCGCATGAAGATAATCGGCGATCGGGCGAGCAATTTGCCGCAGTTGCTCATGCGTGATGACAATCTCGCGCGCCATGGCCGTCTCCTCGGGCGAAAGCTCGACATCGCCGCTTTCCGACAGCAGCACGATGCGTTGGCGGATCTCCGGCAGTCGGCGCTCGACGCGAGCGGCCGTCCCGAGACCATAAGCCACGTGCCCGGCCCCGCAGATCACCAATGCCGTCCGCCCTTGCCCTGCCGGCGATTTCAGATAGTCAGCCAGGATCGCCGCCATCGCTTCGTCGCGGGCAATTTGTGCCTCGACCATCGAGCGGAGCATTCCCTCGTCGACGGAAGCATGGACCATCATCTGCATCCGCAACGTCTTTTCATAGTCCGGATCCTCCAGGTCGACTTCGGCCGGCAACTCTCCGCGGAGGTCCGGAGGGAGCTTGTCAATTCCGCCGCTCCGGAACACTTGCCGGATCGTCTCCGCTCGTGCATTCAACGCAATCACCGGGATGTCCAGGCGACGGGCCGTCTCCAGGAGAGGGCGGTATTGATCGTAGCCCCGCCAACGCCGGCCCCAATCGGTCGATTTCGCCAAGCCGTCGAAGTCAATTGCCCCCAGGTTGAAGCGGTCGAGCGCCGGTTGCTGGTTCGCTTCCATCTGCTCGAGTCCAACGACCAGCTGGACGCCTCGGTCGGCAAGATCCTCGAGGACCGCGGCCTGGATCCGGTGGTGGCGATTGAGCGTGTGGCGTTCGCCGAGGTAGACGACCCGCGCGGCGGCCAAGTCGTCCAGCATCTCGGTGTGCGCGACCGGTTCGCCTCGATAGAGATCAATCCACAGCGCACAGCGGCATGGATCGTCGGCAGACCCCGGAGCCACCATGCCGCATACCAGGAGTGTCAGGAGTGGAATCCGTAGTCGTTGCATCATTCTGGTCCTGATCGGTCAGCATCCTTCTTTGGGCATGGCCGTGTACGACGTGAACCCACCGGAGAGATTGCGGACTTTGAAGCCGTTCTGGGAGAGAATCCGGCTGGCGTAGTAAGAATTGCGGCCGACGCCGCAGTGGACCCAGATTTCCTGGTCCTTGGGCAACTCGCCGAGACGGGCACGGAGTTCGCCCAATGGGATCGTGACCGTTCCGGGAACGACCGCGGCGGCGGAAGCCGGACGGACATCGACCACCAAAGGCTTCGCCTGCCCGGATTTCTGCCTTTCCAGCCAGTCCTCCCAATGGACCACGTCGACGTCGCCGCGAAGCACGTTGCCCGCGACGAACCCGGCGATGTTCACCGGATCGCGGGCGCTGCCGTATTGCGGTGCATAGCAGAGTTCGGCCTCTTCGAGATCGTAGACCGTGCCGTGCTTCTGCATGGCCATGGCGATCACGTCGATCCGCTTCTCGACGCCGGCGCCGCCCACGGCCTGCGCGCCGAGAATCCGCCCCGAATCGGGATCGAACAAGACCTTCATCGCCATCACCTCGGCGCCGGGATAATAGGTGGCGTGGTTGGCGGTGTGGGTGTAGACCTTTTGGTGAGGAATCGACAGCCGCCGCAGCGTCTTTTCGTTGGCGCCGGTGGTGGCGAGGGTGTAGCCGAACAGCCCGACCACCCCGGTCCCCTGCGAGCCGCGGTACTTTGAATCGCGGCCACAGATGACGTCGGCGGCGATGCGGCCTTGCCGGCTGGCGGGCCCTGCCAGGGGGATGACAGACCAGCGGCCGGTGATCCAGTCGCGAACTTCGACGGCGTCGCCGACGGCGAAGATATGAGGATCGCTGGTGCGCATGTGTTCGTCGACGCGGATTCCGCCCAGCGCTCCGATCTCCAACCCGGCTTCCTTGGCGAGCTTCACGTCGGGAGCGACGCCGATGGCCAGGATGACGATCTCGGCGTTAAACTTTCGCCCGTCCCTGCCGATGACGTTGATCGTGCCGTCGGGGCCCTCTTCCAGAGCCGCCAGGCCGTTGGCCGCCTGCAGGTCGACCCCTTCGCGGATCATCGCTTCCTGGACCGGGGCCACCATCTCCGGATCCATCGGCGGCATGATCTGACTGAGCAGTTCCAACACGGTCACCTCCATGCCGCGCTCGACTAGGTTTTCGACCATTTCCAGGCCGATGTAGCCGGCGCCGACGACGACGGCGCGGGTGGCGTTTCGCCGGCCGATCCACTCGAGAATGCGATCCGTGTCCTCCAGGGTCCGCAGCGAGAAGACGCCCGGCAGGTCGATGCCGGCAACCCGCGGTCGGATGGGGGCGGCGCCGGGTGAGAGCACGAGGCAGTCGTACGGCTCCACGCTGAGGGCGCCGCTGGAAACATTGCGCACCTCCACGGTCCGCTCCTGCCGATGGATCTTCGTCACCTCGTGCCGCGTGCGGACTTCGACGTTGAACGTATCGCGGAAAGTTTCGGTGGTGGCGACCAGCAACTGCTGGCGTTGCGGGATCACGCCGCCGATGTGATACGGCAGCCCGCAATTGGCAAAGGAGATGTCCGGTCCGCGTTCGTAGAGGAAGATCTCGGCCCGTTCATCGAGGCGGCGGAGTCTCGCTGCACAGGAAGCGCCGCCGGCAACGCCGCCGACAATCAAGACACGTTGGGATGCCATCACTTTCCTCCTGCTATACTTTTTTTCTTCGTCTTCGTTTGCTTCTTATCCGTGTGTCTCTAACCGTGTGCCAAGCCTTCCGGGCGTTGACGGGCGGACTTCATTTCTTTGGGCGAATATGCAGGCAGCAGCATCCATCGCCGCCCGGCTGCCATGTGTCGGCGAAGAACTCGAACCCGGCCGACTCAAAGGTTCCATTGTCGATCCGCGCCGCGATGCGGCACATGGTGGCGACCTCTTTTTCGGGCAGCCCCTCTTCCAGCCAAGCGTCGCGGAGCGGACAGCCGTGGAACTTGATGTCCAGCGCGGAGGCGTCGGAGCGGAGCACCTCGGGCTGGAACATGCGACCTTCGTCGGGGATGCCGCTGAGGAAAGCAGTTTTCAGACCTTCGAGATCCGCAGGGGCAAAGGGGGCGTATTTCGGGCCCTTCTGGGCGCCGCGGCGGTAGATGGCCCGCTGGAGAATCTCTTCGGCCTTTTCGGCGCCGAGTTCGCCGCGGAGTTCGTCGTAGATCAGATAGTAGAGGATGGCCCGGTTCTTGAAGGAATCGTAGAGCTGTCGCTGGAGTTCGCTTTGGGGCATGTTCGTCTTCCCTGGAGGAACAATGTGCAGGTTGGCGGTTCGTCATTGTACCCAAACAGGGGACGGATCAGTAGATCCCGCTTGCCGAGCGGGATCTTGCCCGACAGGTCCGCTGGCAAGCGGGGTCTGCTTTGCCGCACGGGTTTAGTCGATCAGCAGAATCGACCAGCCGCACAGATCCCGCTCGGCAAGCGGGATCTACTCGGTTGACCCCGGTGGATTGTGAACGTATAATCACAATGGAGGCGCGACATGAGCGACGAGAAGTTGGCAACGGAAATCCGCAAGGAGCAGATTGTCGAGGCGGCGCTGGTACTCGTTGCCAGTCAGGGACTGGATCGGCTCAGTATGGCGGCGGTGGCGCGGCGGGTCGGACTGGTGCCGTCGGGGATCTACCGGCATTTTCGCGGCAAGGACGAGATCCTCGCGGCAATGCTCGATCTGATCGAGCGACGACTGGAGGAAAACGTGCGGGCCGCCACTGAGGAGTCGGCCGACCCGCTCGGGCGACTTCGCGACGTGTTGGTCCGGCATGTCCGATTCATCCGCGAAGGAAGGGCCATTCCGCGCATTGTCTTTGCCGACGAGTCGTTTGTCGGGCACCCCCAGCGGAAAACCCGCGTCGAACAAATCCTCCAGGGCTATTTGGGCAAGGTCGGTGAGATCGTCCGCAGCGGGCAAGCGCAGGGGCAAATCCGGCCCGAGTTGGATCCGGACACCGTCGCCATGATGGTCCTCGGCATTGTCATGCCCGCGGCAATCCGTTGGCACCTCTCCGAAGGCGGCTTCGACGTCACCCGCCACGCCGACCGCGCCTGGCAGATGCTGTTGCGGGCGATCGCCACGGATGAGCGGTAGTTTTTTGCGATGAGTGTGAACCCGTGTTCACAAGGACAGGCACCATGAAGAAGGTGATCGTTGTCGCAGTTCTGGTGCTGGGGATCTCGACAGCCCTGGTCTATCGTTTCGTGATTGCTCGCAACGGACATGACGGCGATGAGATCTTTGTGTCGGGGAACATCGAGGCGACCGATGCCGACGTGAGCTTCAAGATCGCCGGGCGCGTCGAGAAACGGCTCGTCGACGAGGGGCAGATGATCGGCGAGAACGAGGTGGTGGCCGTTTTGGACGACGCCGACCTGCGGGCGGAGGTCGAACTGCGGCGCGCGGAGTTGGCGGCGGCCAAGGCGGCGCTGGCCGAGTTGGAGGCCGGCTCGCGACCGGAGGAAATTGCCGCGACGAAAGCAGCGATGGAGCGTACGGCGGCGTCGCTTGCAGAACTCGAGCACGGGTCGCGTCCGCAGGAAATTGCCGCGGCTGAGGCGGCGATGGAAGCGGCGCAAGCGGAGCTGGCCAAGGACGAAGCCGACCTGGCGCGGATCACGCGGCTGCGGAACCAGAATGTGGTTTCCGCCGAGGAATATGATCGTGCCCGAGCCGCCTACCAGGTCGCCTCGCAGCGAGCCCGCGAAGCGGCGGAACAGTTCGACCTGGTGACGGAAGGTCCGCGACAGGAAAACATCGACAACGCCCGCGCCGCCTTGGCCGAAACGAGGGCCCGCCATGATCTGGCGGTCGCCGGGCCTCGCCAGGAAACGATCGATCAAGCCAGGGCGAGGGTCGAGCAGGCCGGCGCCGCGCTGAAGCTGGCCGAGACGCGGCTGAGCTACGCCACGGTCGTCTCGCCGTTGACCGGCATGGTCTTGTCGAAGAACATCGAGCCGGGCGAGTACGTCGCGCCGGGCACACCGGTGGTGACGATCGGCGATCTGGTCCATGTCTGGTTGCGGGCTTATATCATGGAGACGGATCTGGGCAGAGTGAAGCTCGGCCAACGAGTTCGAGTGACCGCCGACACTTGGCCGGGAAAAGTGTATGAGGGACGCGTCTCGTTTGTCGCCGACGAGGCCGAATTCACGCCCAAGAGTGTTCAGACGGAAAAGCAGCGGGTCAGACTGGTCTACCGCATCAAGATCGACATCGACAACCCCGACATGGAGCTGAAGCCGGGAATGCCGGCCGACGCCGAGATCCTGCTCGACGCGCACTTGCCGCAAACGTCCTCCCCGCAGTAATCCCATGGACGCGATCCGCGTAGAACATCTCACCAAGCGGTTCGGCAGCGTGACCGCCGTCGACCGGCTTTCGCTCTCCGTCGCCAAGGGGGAGATTTTCGGGCTGGTTGGGCCGGACGGCGCCGGCAAGACCACCACGATGCGGCTGCTCACCTCGATCATGGACCCCGACGGCGGAGAAGCCTGGGTTGCCGGACGGCATATCGTCCACGAGGCGGAGGCGGTCAAGCGGCGGATCGGCTATATGAGCCAGCGCTTCGGACTCTATGCGGATCTGACCGTGCTCGAAAACATCCACTTCTATGCCGACATTTACAGCGAACCCCGCAAGGGTCGCCAGGAGAAGATCGAGAGGCTGCTGGCCTTCAGTAACCTGACGCCTTTCAAACGGCGTCTGGCCGGAAATCTCTCCGGCGGGATGAAACAGAAGCTGGGACTGGCGTGCGCCCTGATCCACACGCCGGAGGTACTCTTTCTCGACGAGCCCACCAACGGCGTCGATCCGGTTTCGCGTCGCGATTTCTGGAGGATCCTCTACCAGTTGCTCCGCCAACAAGTGACGATCTTCGTCTCCACCGCGTATCTCGACGAAGCGGAACGCGCCGGCCGCGTCGGGCTGATCCATCACGGCAAGCTGCTGGCCTGCGGCACGCCGGACGAAGTAAAGCGGCTCATGCGCGGAACGATCCTGGAAGTCCGCGCCTCGAACCCGCGACGGGCGACGTCGCTCTTGCGCGAGCGGCTCGAAGCCGACTCGGTAGGGCTGTTCGGCGACCGGGTACACATGGTCGGCCAAGAGCCCGAGGAGATGACGCGACGGGCCGAGTCGATCCTCGCCGACGGCGGGCTGTCGGTGCTGGGAATACGGCAGGTGGAACCGACGCTGGAGGATGTCTTTGTGTCGGTGCTGGGGGAAGTGCCAGGAATTGATAGAACAGGAGGTAACTGAGATAACAGAGGTAAAGTCTCTGTTTCCTCTGTCTGCTCTGTTTGGAGAGGTTCGGTCATGCATCCGCTTTTCCCACAAGCTTCCGAAATGACCCATGACGTAATCGGCGCCGCAATTGAAGTACACAAGGATAAAGGCCCTGGATTGCTTGAGTCAATCTACGAATGGTGCCTGACGATGGAACTCCAGTTGCGAGGCCATCAAGTGACAAGTCGAGACAAAGTACTTATTCGGTACAAACATTTTCAACGGGAGGAAACACTCCGCTTCGATCTGCTAATCGACAAGTGCTTGTTGGTGGAAGCGAAAGCAGTCGAAGAAGTTCTTCCGATTCATAAAGCACAATTGCTCAGCTACATGGAACTGCTGGGAATCCCATTGGGGTTGATTATTAATATCCATGCTTTGAAACTGACTGACGGTGTATCGAGGCTGATTCTTCCTGGCGCCAATCTTGAGTAAGTTAGCGGAGTAGACAGAGCCAACAGAGATGGCTCCACTCTGTTGGCTCTGTTTCCTCCTGTTCAAATGACTTCTTGTGCAAGGGGCAGATAGGGAAGCCGTTTCTGATTGGATCCTGAACGATTGGCGAAGGTCGCGTTATGAGGGTGGCAGAGTGACAAAAGACCGGCGGCAAGCGGTAACCGTTCGAGATCTCGAGCGCCGGTTCGGCAGCTTCGTGGCGGTCAACCGCGTCAGCTTCGAGGTGACCGAGGGGGAGATTTTCGGTTTTCTCGGGCCCAACGGCGCCGGCAAATCGACGACGATCCGCATGCTCTGCGGCATCCTCGCCCCCAGCGGCGGCGAGGGGACGGTCGGAGGATTCGACATCCGGCGGCAGTCCGAAAAGATCAAAGAAACGATCGGCTATATGAGCCAGAAGTTCTCGCTCTACGAAGACCTCACCGTCGAGGAGAACATCGACTTCTATAGCGGCATCTACCGCATCCCCGCCGAGAAGAAGCGGCCGCGAAAGGAGTGGGTTATCGAGATGGCCGGGCTGGGCGACCATCGCAAGAGCCGCACTTCCATCCTCTCCGGCGGCTGGAAACAACGCCTGGCACTGGGATGCGCGGTCCTCCACGAACCGGCGATCCTCTTTCTCGACGAGCCCACTTCCGGTGTCGACCCGATCAGCCGTCGCCGATTCTGGGACTTGATCTACGAAATGGCCGACCGCGGCGTCACCGTCTTCGTCACCACGCACTACATGGAAGAGGCCGAGTACTGCGACCGGCTGGGCCTGATCTATCGCGGCGAGCTGACCGCGATCGGCACGCCCGCGGAGTTGAAAACCGAGTTGATGACCGACGACGTCCTGGAGGTTCTTTGCGAGCGTCCGGAAGCCACGCTGGGCCTCGTCGAGCAGATCCCGGCGATCAAGGACGCGGCGTTATTCGGCCGAGGGTTGCACCTGGTCGCCGAAGACGGGGCCCGCGCGGCCGAAGAGGTCCGCCGCGCGTTGGAGCGGGAGGGCTACGCGATCCAGCGAATCGAGCCGATCATGCCGTCGCTGGAAGACGTCTTCGTTTCGCTGATCGAGGCTCGCGATCGGCACGAACAACCGCAGGCGGAGGTGGGACAATGAGCCCGCGCCGAGTGTCGGCCGTCGCGCGAAAGGAATTCCTGCACGTCTTTCGCGATCCGCACAGCCTGGCGATGGGAATCGCCATTCCCATGTTCCTGCTGCTGCTATTCGGTTATGCGCTGACGCTCGACGTCGACAACGTACCGCTGGTCGTCTGGGATCAGGACCAGACACCGGCCAGCCGGGAACTCGTCAGCCGCTTCAGCGGTTCGCGGTACTTCTCGCTCCGCGCGGCGGTTGGCGACTACGCGGACCTGGTAGCAAGGATCGACGACGGGCGGGCCATGGTGGCGTTGGTGATTCCACCGCAGTTCGCAGCCCGCGTGCGGACCGGGCGCGATGCGCCGGTGCAACTGATTGTCGAAGGCAGCGACGCCAACACGGCGACACTGGCGATCAGCTACGCGGAAGCGGTGGTCGCGGGCTACTCTCGCGCAACGCTCTTGCGGCACATGGAGGCGATCGGGGGCGTCGAACCGCCGCTTCCTTTGGAGATCCGGCCGCGAGTCTGGTTCAACCCCGAGCTGGAATCAAAGAACTACATCATCCCGGGGCTGATTGCGGTGATCATGATGGTCATCGCCGCGCTGTTGACCTCGCTCACCGTGGCGAGGGAATGGGAACGAGGGACGATGGAGCAATTGATCTCCACTCCGGTTCAGGGGCATGAGCTGATCGTGGGCAAGCTCGTGCCGTACTTCGCGATTGGAATGCTCGACGTGGCCGTGGCGGTGCTGATGGGCGAATTTCTCTTCGACGTGCCGATGCGCGGCAACGTAGCCCTGCTATTCGCGATGGCGGCGGTTTTCCTCACCGGCGCGCTGGGAATGGGCATGCTGATCAGCATCGTTATGAAGAACCAGCTCCTGGCGAGCCAGTTCGCCATGGTGACCACCTTCCTGCCGGCCTTCCTCCTCTCCGGCTTCATGTTCGCCATCGCCAACATGCCCCAGCCGATCCAGGTGATCACGCACGTCGTGCCGGCACGATACTTCGTGGCGCTCTTGAAAGGCATCTACTTGAAGGGGGTGGGATTGGAGATCCTCGCCGGCGAGGCGACGCTGCTGGCGATCTTTGGGATGATTGTCCTGCTGCTGGCAAATGTCAAGTTCAAGAAGAAACTGGTCTACTGATGGGCGAACGCATCCGGCAAATGCTGATCAAGGAGTTCATCCAGGTTCTCCGCGACCCGCGGATGCGGCTGGTGATCTTTGTCATTCCGGTGGTTCAGACCGTGGTGATCGGCTTCGCGGTGACCACCGACGTTCGCAATATCCGCACGGCCGTCGTCGACCGCGATCACAGCCCGGCGAGTCGGGAACTGCTCGCTCGCTTCGTCGGATCGGGGTATTTCGACGCGACCGAATACACCGGCAGCGACCGGCGGGCGGCGGAACTGATCGACCGCGGCGAGGTGTCGGCCGTGTTGCGGATTCATCCCGGCTTCGAGGCGGATTTGCGGTCGCAGCGGACGGCGCGATTGCAGATCATCGTCGACGGCACCGACTCCAACACCGCCGGAATCGTGCTCGGCTACGTCAACAAGATCGCCTCGGACTTTTCCGACCAAGTGCTCGCTGAGCGGCTCGAGCGTTCGCGCGGCGGGGTGCGGCGTCCGGGACGGGTGCAACTGACCACGCGGGCATGGTTCAACGAGAACCTGGAAAGCCGCAACTACTTCGTCCCCGGCGTGATCGTCATCGTGGTCTCGCTCATCACGCTGCTGTTGACCAGTATGGCCGTCGTGCGGGAAAAGGAGATCGGCACAATGGAGCAAGTGATGGTTTCGCCGATCAAACCGATCGAGTTCATTCTGGGCAAGACGGTTCCCTTCGCGATCATCGGCTTCGCCGACGTCATTCTGGTGACGATCGTCGGCACGGTCGGCTTCCAGGTGCCGCTGCGCGGGAGCCTGCCCCTTCTGCTGTTGGGCACCGGGTTGTATCTGTTGACCATGTTAGGCATTGGGCTGCTGATCTCGACGATCAGCCAGACGCAGCAGCAGGCGATGATGGCGACGTTTTTTTTCTTCTTTCCCGCCATGCTCCTCTCCGGCTTTGTCTTTCCCATTGCGAACATGCCCGCCGCGGTTCAGTGGTGTACCTATCTCAATCCGCTCCGCTATTTCCTGGTGATCGTCCGCAGCATTTTTCTCAAAGGGGTAGGGCTGGAAGTGCTCTGGCCGCCGATGGTGGCCCTGGCGGTGATGGGAATCGCCGTGCTCTGGCTGGTTTCGCAGCGGTTCAAGAAGACCTTGGCATGAGTCCGGTATGAGACCGGAAAGCGTGTGCCACTGCTTGGCGTTGATTGTGCGAACCACTCGCGGCAGGTTTCCTACAACGCCAAGTAGTGCTCGCTTGCGGATCGAAGGACCGTCTCATTGGAACTGTGCCGGTTTTCTCACGCACAGAGGAATCGCCGCGGCCCGCCGCGCTTCACACTGCTTGCGATTGTGGCAAGCCCATCACGTATGGAAGATCCGTTCAATCGCAAGCAGTGGCACACCACCACACCACACAACGGAAACGCGCGCTTCAGGAATCGGGCAAGAAGGGTCAGCGGCGGGCGGTCAGCGCCGCCACCTGTTCCGGGCCAGGCGGCGGCAGGAGAAAGCCGGTCGCCAGGCTGACGAACATGCTGGCGACGAACGCCCCCGGCATGATCCACATGAAAGAGATCCCCTCGGAGAGCCCGAAGATTTCACGGCTGAAGGAGATGAGCATACTCGTCGCCACGCCGGCGATGAATCCGGCCACGGCGGCCCCGGCGCCCACGCGGCGAAAGAGCAGTCCGCTGAGGAAGAGGGCGCCCAGCGGAGCGACGAAGAGGTGGTTGATCCGTTCGACCAGTTCCACCAGGTTCCAATGCGATTGCGCCCGCATGTAGCAATCTACTCCCAGGGCCATGACAACGCCCACGACACCGGCCGACAGCGCCACGGCCATGGCCGGGCGGACGCCACGACGGCTGCGGCCGCCGAGTCGCTCGACAAAGTCGGACATCACCACCGAGGCGATCGAATTGATCCCGGAACTGAGGCTCGACATGGCGGCGGCCAACAGCGCGGCCAAGAGAAGGCCGGAAAGGCCCGCCGGCAATTCGCGGGCGATGAACTGCGGCAACGCGGCGTCGGCATCGGCGGCGATCTGCTGCTGAAAGGCCTGTACCGGCAGTCCCGAGCGTTGGTAGTAGAAGAAAAAGACCGCCAACCCGACGACCATCAACAGTCCCAGCAAGACGACGGTGAACAGGGCCGATACCCAGAAACTCCGCCGGGCGGCGTCGACCGACGCGGTGCTGAAGTAGCGCTGGGTGGCCACCTGGTCGGCGCTGTGGGTGCAGGCATGCCAGAGAAACGCCTCGATAACCATGCCCACCATCGAGATCCGCACGAAGGGATCGAGCGAGAAGATCGGCACGTCGGCCCGCCCGGCCTCGGCGAAGGTTTGCCACCACAACAGCGGCCCTGCTTGAGTTTTCAAAGCGATCAAGAGCGGGATGAGGGCGGCGCCGCCGACCAGCAGCAACCCCTGGATGAAGTCGGACCAGATCACCGCCTGCATGCCGCCGGCCGTGGTATAGGCGGTGGTGACGATGCCGACGATGAGAATCACCCACGGCGTCGGCCAGCCGGTCATCTTCGCCACGGCGAACGAGGCCGTGTAGATGATCAGCCCCACCCAGGTCAGACGCATCACGATAAAAACCGTCGCCCCCAACAGCCGCACGCCCACATGATACCGCCGCTCGAAATACTCGTAGACGCTGGTTACCGGCAGCCGCATCAACGCCGGGATAATCAGGCGGTTCACCAAGGGAATCACGAATACGAACGACAGTAGCGAGGCGAAGTAGCCCACCCCATGCTTGATCATCTCTCCGGGCAGCGAAAGATAGGAGAGGGTTGAGACGAGGGTGGCCATCACGCTCACGCCGACCAGAACCCACGGCATGCGGCGATTGCCAAGAAAATACGAATCCTCAGACGATTGCCGGCGGGAAAAATAGACGCCCAGTGCCGAAAGCCCGACCAGGTAGGCGAGGATGACCAGGAAATCGAGGACGGCTAGCTGCACGTCAACGGTCCCCGATGCGGAACGTATACCAGCGAATCACGCTCACGCCGTCTTCGTAACACCAGAAGACGACCATGTGCCTTCCGTCCGGCAGAGTCAGGGCGCTGGGGGCGCCGAATTTCAAGGCATGGAAGTTTTCGACCATATTCTCCCCGGTCACCGTCCGCCCGGCGGCGGTTTGGTGGCCCCAGAGCGGCTCGGCATCGAGATTCACCCAGCGATCGCCGTCGAGTCGGCCGAGGTTGGCCCAGAGGCCCGGTCGGTCCGTGCGGCGATAGAAGCAGAGCACGCGGCCGTCGTCGAGCACCAACGGCGTCATCGTCTGGCCGCTGAGTCCCATCGACGCCGGCGTGGTCCAATCCGCGCCGCCGTTGCCGCTGACGGAAAAGTGGTTGGGACGGTCGCGGCGGGCTTGCTCGTCGTAGCACCAGGCCACCGCCAAGAGGCGGCGGTCGGGCAACTGGACGATCTTCGATTCCCAGAAGATGAGATGGCCGCCGGAGGTGGTCATCGCATCCATCCAGCGTGGCCACGATCGGCCTCCGTCGTCGGAAACCATCGCGCCGGTGCGGTTTCCGTTGGGCAAGCGCCCATGCCAGTCGCGCCAGGTCGAGGTAGGCCAAAGCCAGCGGCCGTCGTCCAGCACGGTGATCGGGGCGCAGAGTTCAAAGGCCGGCCCTTCCATCGGCGGCTCGACACATTCCGGGTCGCTCCAGCTTCGGCCGCCGTTTTCGGACCAGGTCAAGAGGATTTCCACCGGCACGAAGCCGAGTGTTTGCGGATTCGCCAGACCTTCTTCCGGATGCTCGCTGCGGTCGTGGCGGACCACCACCGCCACCAGCCGGCCATCCGCGAGCGCCGTGAGCCGGGCGGCGTCGGTAGTGAGCCGTTCGGGGGTCGGCGGGAGGAGTCGGGCGGGCGGCTGCCACGACCGGCCGCCGTCCTCTGAGCGCGTCACGTAGACGTGCAGATCGGTGGATTCGAACGCCTGCCCCAGCACGTACAGTGCGACGAGCGTTCCATCGGGCAGGGCAACCACCGAAGGAAAATACCCATGGCGGCTCACCACGTGCGGCTTCGGATTCCGGTAAACGAGCCCGGTTTCAATATCTGCGAGCATCGGCCGACCCAGGTCATTTGGCCAAGTCGAAGTCTTCCGTCACGGGGCCATCCGAGCCGATGGTGACTTCCAGTTCGCTTTTCAGGTTGTACTTTTCCGGCAGGAACTGCTCTTTCGGCGCGCCTTCGACGCCGGGCACTTCCTCGCCCGCGGCGGGGGCCGCGCCGGTACGGTAAGCCTCGACTTCAACGCGGTGGGAGCCGACCGGAACGCCGCCTTTCGCGTCGACCGTATACTTTCCGCCTTGAATCTCGGCCCCGGAGACCGGCGCCGCGGTATCCTTGGTCGGAACAAATCGAATCATCCCCTCTTCAATGGGCTGACCGTCATAGCTGACCGTTCCGGAGACGACCGTCCGCTCGATCCCGCCACTCTCACCGCACCCCGTCGCCAAAAACGTCACGGCCGCGCCCAAAAGGCCAAAGTGCATCCAGTGTGAAGCAACAGCGCGACGGTCGTTCGACTTTTTCAACATCTCGCAACATCTCCCGATAGTCTGGTTCAATTCTACGCTACTTACGGCATTTCCGCAGGTTGTTTTCCGGCGCGATCGGTCAATCGCTTCAATGTCTCTCGGTCGATGGTTTCCGACAGAAAGCGAACGCTGCCGTCACCAATGGCGAACTGGCAACCGCCGGGATGGTAACTCGACGGTCCCGTGGTGCGGAAATTATACAGGGCGGCAGTATATCCGCCAGGGACGGTGTAGAGCCCGTTGATGCCTTCGTACGTGTCGGTCATCGGCGTGAAGACCCAGGAGAACCCTTTCGTGGTTCCCAATCCGCCGCCGGTCACTTCGGCGATCATCAGGGTGTTGCTCGTCCCATCGAGGATGTCGCGGAAGCGACAGCCTTTTCGGTCAGCCATGATGCCATCGGCGACATTGTAGTGCTTGGGGAAGAGGTAACTGGCGCTGGCATAGTGACAAATCCAGTCCTGACTATCCGCCACACCGACCATGTTGATGGCGGGAAAGTCCGTATTGTCCGGCTGGTTCGAGAGGCCATCCGGGCCTTTGGAGCCCGTGAATTCCACGTAGCCGCCTGCCTGGGGATCGCTTGGACAAAGGTAGGTATCGATCATGGCGCCGGCGGCACGATAGCAGATCGGAGAGTTGTAAGCCGGCTCGCGAAACTCGAACTTATCGTAAACGTTTTCCATCTCAATGTAGGGCAAGATAAACGTCGCCCAGCCCCAACCATAATATGTGGTGGGCGACTGGGTGGGCGGGCACCCGTAAGTGCTCGACCAGACAATCGACCCCGGCGGCAAAGTCTGGTGCGTATCGTGGTAGTTGTGCAAGGCCAACCCCACCTGCTTGAACTTGTTCGAGCATTGGCTTCGCCGGGCCGCTTCCCGGGCGGCTTGCACCGCGGGCAAGAGCAAGGCAATCAAGATGCCGATGATGGCGATCACCACTAAAAGCTCCACCAGCGTGAAACCTCTTTGAGAACTCCGCTTTGACCAGGACATGACAGACCTCTCAACAAACTGAGGATTGAAGTAAGGAGTACGAAGATCCGTGGAAAACACGAACCAAAACGGGGGCGTGCAGCCCCGAGTCTAGTCATTCGGCGCACAAAAGTCAACGATATTTGACGACAAATACTTGGCCTCGATCGCTTCTCAGCTATGCGAACTGTACCCGAAATGGTGGGCGGTTCTTCCAAAAAGGGGCTACAAAACACCAGGTCATATTGCGCAGCTACCCAAGAATAGCGAAAAAGGCTCGCCAGGCGGAAGAATCGGCAAAAAAAATGTCTGCCAAGTCACGATATTTTTGTTTACAATAAATCGGTTCTTCCACAGTAACCACGCCTGTGCTAGATTGGTCGGCATCATGCCCGCTTCCACCACCGGTTCGCACCGGGCCACTAGCCAGAAGTGCTACGAACGGCTTCGCTGGATGCTGATGTGCAGCCAGTTGGCGCCGGGGGTACGGCTTGCGGAAATGGATTGGTCGTCGCGTTTGGGCGTGCATCGTGCCGCGGTGCGGGAAGCGATGGCGATGCTGGCGCATGAGGGGCTGTTGCGCCGCGGCGCCAAGGGAGGTTTTTTCGTTCCCACGCTGGAGATCGCCGACATCAACGAGATCTGGGAGTCGCGGATTGTGATCGAAGTCGGCGCTCTGCGGCTGCTCGGCGAGAAGCGACTCCAGCGAGAAGCCCTGAAACCGTTGGCGGCCATCTGTGATACGATGCAGCACCTGCTGGAATCCGACATGTTCATGGGATTCGTCGAAGCCGACCGCAAGTATCACGATAAGACGGTGGAACTCTGTGGCAACAAGCGGCTGCTGGCCATCTACCGCCATTCAGCATTGCCGCACTTCCTCTTTCCGTCGCAAGATCCGGACGCGTGGCGATCGGGATTGCAGCCGACGATCGACGAGCATCGGCAGATCCATGAATTCCTCGTGGCCGACAAAATCCCGGAAGCGATCCGCGTCCTGGAAGGGCACCTCCGCGTCGGCATGTACCGCATGTCCCTGGTTACTCAGAATCCGAAGTGAACCGCGTGAATCCGAACCGAAGGAGATCGAAATGCATCGACCGGACTCTGCAATCCTGGACTTGCGCTTCCTGGGCGGCGCCGGTTTCGCCGCATTTTTCGCGGCGCTGTTGAGCGTTGCCGGCAGCGCCCACGGCCAGGAGAAGCCCGCGGGAAAAGCCGGGGCACGTATGAAGGAGAACGGCCGGAGTATTTGCCGAACGATGCTTAGCTGCTAATCATCGGCCCACCGGGATAAGCCCGGCGGTGGCGTTTTCCGATTGACATGGCTTTTTTGGATGCGATGTTTTTGCCGGTTCCGGCGGTAGTAGCGGCGTCCGTCCGTCGCCACGGGGCGGATTGGGTATTTTCGCGAGACTTTTCCGGCTCGGGTGACCGATGTCGCAATGAAGAGGCAGTGCCCTGCACCGCCCGATTAGAGCGGCCGCAAGCTCTCCAAGTGCCCGCACCCGTTGAGTCGCCGAAAAATGGCCAGCGCCCCTTCGCACGAAAACCCGTCGCCCGCCGATGCCGAACGGCTGATCCTGCAACTCCGCCGCTCGCGGGAAGAACTGGACCACTTCGTCCGCGCCCTCTCGCATGACATGACGGCCAACTTCATGGTTCTGGACCGATCGTTTCAGCATCTGAAGGACTCACTGGTCAGGGGTGACCGCGACGAACAGGAGACCATGGTCGCGCACGTGGAGGCGTGCCTGGGCGAGTGGAGGCGTTTTCTCGACGACATGGTGCTGCTGTCCCGAACCGGTTCGGTCCAGATGCAGCCGAGGCGGGTGGAAGTGGATGAGATCGTCGATGAGGTGCTCTTCGAGCAGCGGGAGATCCTCGGCGAACGGGGCGTGGAAGTCGATGTCCGCCGTCCCCTCTTGCCGGTCTGGTGCAACCGCCAGCGGCTGAAGCAGGTTCTCACGAACCTCGTGCGCAACGCCGTCAAACACGGCTGCGATCCCTCCCATCCGCGCATTGTCATCTCGACCGATCGTGAACCGCAACCGGCCGCTGCCAGTGGGCCGCGGCTCGTTGCCCTCCGGGTCCAAGACAACGGACCAGGGATCGATTCCCGTTACCATGAGGAGATCTTCCTGCCCGGACGAAGGCTTTCGGACCGTTCGGAAGAAGGGTCGGGAATGGGTTTGGCAATCGTTCGCAAGATCGCGGAATACTACGGCGGTTCAGCCACGATCGATCCGGCGTGGCCGGAGGGGGCAATGTTCGTAGTCACACTGGCGGATCCGCCGGAAATCTCACGACGCCAGGAGGCGGGGCGTTTCCCCTTCGAGAGCCGAGACCTGCGGCGAATCGAACACGACACCCCGCACGAAGAGCCGCTAGCCCACCGCCACAAGGCCGGCAAGGCCAAGCAGAGGGCGTTGCGGCCGCAGTAGATTCTGGCTAAAGGTCCGGTCTTGTCCGCCGATTGAGCGACCCGAGCGTTGCCAATCCGCGTAGAATAAGGCAGTTAGAAAGCATCAGCCTCGCCCTCTGTCAGGTTGGAGAGCCTGACGTACGGCGCGAATCGCTATCGGGAAAAAATAGGAGCGGAGAATATGATCGGTTTATTTGACCCTTTGTTTTGGTTGATGATTGGTCCGGCCTTCCTACTGGGGCTGTGGGCCCAGATGAAGGTGAAGACGTCGTATGCTTCGGCACAACGGATGGCCGCGCCGTTGAGCGGCGCGGCGGCGGCCCGGCACGTGCTCGACTCGGCCGGGCTGGGCAATGTCGATATCGAAGTCGTCCCCGGCCATCTGACCGACCATTACGATCCGCGACACAAGGTGCTGCGGCTCAGTCAGGAGGTCTACCAGAGCCGCTCGCTGGCCGCAGTGGGCATTGCGGCGCACGAGGCCGGGCACGCCATCCAGGACGCCCGCGCGTATTTTCCCTTGGTGGTCCGCAACGCGGCGGTCCCCCTGGCCGGATTCGGCAGCAATTTCAGTTTCATGCTGCTGTTTATGGGCGCGATTTTCTCGTTCCAGCCGCTGATTATGGCCGGCATTGCGTTGTTCGCCGCCGTGGTGTTTTTTCAGGTAGTGAATCTGCCCGTGGAGTTCAACGCCAGCAGCCGCGCCAAAGAGCAATTGGCCGCGCTGGGAATCGTCAACGCGCAAGAGATGGTGTACGTCAACAAGGTGCTCAGCGCCGCCGCGCTGACCTATGTGGCCGCCACGCTGCAAGCGCTGCTGACGCTGTTGTATTACATCATCCGGTTTACCGGCAATCGCGACTGAATTCAATTCGTGGAATTCTGACCGCTGCCGTGTAAAGCCTAAAGGGGTCGGGAGTCTTTTTTCCATGTCGGCCGGAAGAAGCTCTATCGATACAGGGAAGCGTTACCCGGCCGACATGGAAAAAAGACTCCCGACCCCTTCGCCGCGAGGATCTCCCGCGGGCCCCGAACTCCTCGCTCCGGCCGGGGATTTCGACTGCGCCAAGGCGGCCGTCGAAAACGGCGCCGATGCGGTCTATTTCGGCCTGCAAAGCGGATTCAACGCGCGCGGGCGCGCGGCGAACCTCCCGCCGGAGCGTCTGGCCGAGTTGATGCACATGCTCCGCCGCCGCGGCGTGAAGGGCTACCTGACCCTCAATACGCTGGCCGTTTCCGGTGAACTGGCCGAAGTGGAACGGATCGTTCGAATGGCGATCGACGGCGGGGCCGATGCGTTGCTCGTGCAAGATTTGGGCGTGGCGCGGCTGGTGCGGGCTGTCTCCGCCGACTTGCCGCTCCATGCCTCCACCCAGATGTCGCTCACCAGCGGCGAATGCATCGACGTCGCCCGGCGGCTCGGCATCCGGCGCGTGGTGCTGCCGCGCGAACTGTCGATCCGCGAGATCGCCGCCATCCGCGGACAGACCGATATCGAACTGGAGGCGTTTGTCCACGGAGCACTCTGCGTGGCCTATTCGGGACAGTGTCTTGCCAGCCAATCGCTGGGCGGACGCAGCGCCAACCGCGGCCAGTGTGCCCAGCCGTGCCGCATGCCTTATCGGATTATCTGCGACGGCCGCGAAATCGACCTCGGCCAGTTCCGCTACCCGCTCAGCCCGCAGGATCTGGCCGCTTTCGACCTGGTGCCGGAGTTGATTGCCGCGGGCGTATCGGGATTGAAGATCGAGGGGCGGTTGAAAACACCCGAGTACGTGGCCAACATCACCCGGCACTACCGCGAGGTGATCGATGCGGCGATGGCGGGCCGACCGGTCGGGTTCAACCCGAAGCGTGACGAGGAGATGGCCCTTTCCTTCTCCCGCGGTTTCTGTCACGGCTGGCTGGACGGTTGCAATCCCAAGGCGCTCGTGCCGGGGCTCAGTTCCGCGAACCGCGGAGTAGACCTCGGTGAGGTCGTCGGGGCGCGTGGGGAGCGGGTGGCGGTGAAACTGGTTGCCTCGATCAAACGCGGCGACGGGGTGGTCTTCGACGGCGACCGCTTCGAGGGAGACGAGCAAGGCGGCCGGGTTTACGAGATTTTTCTTCGCGGCCGCTCGGTGACGGAGCCGGTCTGCAGGGGCGAGGTGGAACTGGCGTTCCGTCACGGCACGATCGAGTTTCGGCGTCTTCAGCGCGGGCAGAAGATCTGGAAGACCGACGATCCGGAGTTATCGCGTCGGCTCCGCAAGAGCTACCAGGGCGACGAGGTCCGCCGGCGCGTACCGCTCGATCTTAGTGTTGAGGCCGCTGCCGGACGCCGACTGCGGATCGCTGCCAAGGCCGAATCCGGAGCGACCTGCCGCGTCGAGTCGGCCGCGCCGCTGGAGCAAGCCCGCAAACACCCGCTCACGCCGCAAGTGCTGCGGGCTCAACTGGGCCGCCTGGGCGGCACGGTTTATGAACTGAGGGATCTCGACGCGAAAATCGACGGGGATCCGATGGTTCCGCTGAGCGTGCTGGGCAAACTCCGCCACGAGATGGTCGAACGGCTTGATGAGGCAATCGCATCGCCGCCGCGCCGCGCCGTGGCCGCCGCGCCGGCGCTGCCCGTCCTGCGAACCCGGCTGTTCGCCGGCATCGATTCGACGTGCCAAAGCGATCTGCCGAAACTCTACGTGCTTTGCCGATCGTTGACGCAACTCAAGACGGCGGCAACGTGCGGCCCAGACGGTCTCGTGGCCGACTTCCGAGACCTGCGCCAGTACGTCGAGGCGGTTCGCCTCGCCGAAGCCGACGGACTCTCGATCCTGCTGGCCACGCCGCGCATCCAGAAGCCGGGCGAAATAGGCATGTTTCGTACGATGCTGCGGCGCCGGCCCGATGGCGTGCTGGTGCGGAACCTGGCCGGCTTGGAGTTCTTCCGCCAAGAGGGCATGCCGGTCGTCGCCGATTTTTCGCTCAATGCCACGAACGAGCTTTCCGTCGATTGGCTCATTCAGCAGGGCGCGGCGAGGGTGACCGCCTCCTACGACATCAGCGGCGATTCGTTGCTCGATCTGTCGGCCGCCGTCCCGCCGAGCACTCTGGAAGTGGTCCTGCACCGGCATGTGCCGATGTTTCACACGGAGCAGTGCGTCTTCTGCGCGGTGCTTTCAACAGGGACGGATCAGACGAACTGCGGCCGACCATGCGACCGGCACGACGTGCGGCTTCGCGATCGCGCCGGCATGGAGCACTTGCTTCAGGCGGACGCCGGCTGCCGCAATACGCTCTTCCAGGCCGTGCCGCAGAGTGCCGCGGAGGCGATTGGGCTGCTGGTCTCGCGCGGCGTCGGTCATTTCCGCGTGGAATGTCTCGACGACGCGCCGAGCGGTGCGTTGCGAGAGATGATCGGCCGGTATCGGGGGCTTCTGGGGGGAGAACCACTTCTGCCGTAGTGGAAAGGTAGTATAATGCGGGGTTGACGCCGCGCGATTTGAATCGGTTTAAGCATGATTCGAGCGATATGTAGGGTGGAGTTTAGTCCACCCGTGGTGGATTTTCGAGATGTTTGCCGGGTGGACTAAACTCCACCCTACGAACTGAACACACGGTGTCATCGAACACGACGATCAGCCACCCCCCACCGAAAGGGCGGAAAACATGGAACGTGAATTCATCGATCGGGCAGAGGCGATCCAGGAGCGGATCCTTCAACTACGAGACTCTCTTTGACTTCGACGGAAAGCTGGCCAAGATCGCGGAGATTGAAAAGCGGATGTCGGCCCCGGATTTCTGGGAAAACCAGGAGGCGGCGCGGCCGGTGGTGGCGGACTTGAAGTCGCTCAAGGCATTGATCAAACCGCTGGACGAGGTCTTCAGGGCATCCGAAGACCTGGCCAGCATGATCGAAATGGCCGAGGAGGACGAGAGTTTCGCCGCCGAGGTTCCCGCCGAGGTCGAGCGGTTGGAAAAACTGCTGGAGGATCTGGAGATCAAGGCGCTGTTGAACGGCCCGTTTGACGGCAACGGCGCGATTCTGGCCATCAACGCTCGCGACGGCGGCACCGACGCCAACGATTGGGCCGAGATGCTCTTGCGGATGTATCTCAACTGGGCGCAGGCCAACGACTACGAAGTCGAGATGTTGGATCGCCAGGAAAACGAAGAGGCGGGGATTGCCAGCGCGGCCATCGCCATTCGCGGCCCGATGGCCTACGGTTACCTGAAGGGCGAGGCGGGGATGCATCGGCTGGTCCGCATCAGCCCGTTCAATTCCGAGGGCAAACGGCAGACGAGTTTCGCGGCCGTCGATGTCTCGCCGGAGGTGAACGACAACGTGGAGATCGAGATCCGGGACGAGGATCTCGAAGAACAGGCGATTCGTTCCAGCGGCCCCGGTGGGCAGCACGTCAACAAGACGTCCAGCGCCATCCGCATGCGTCATATCCCGACGGGGTTGGTCGTCCATTGTCATGCCGAGCGGAGCCAGCACAAGAACCGCGCCACGGCGATCAAGATGTTGCGGGCACGGCTGGCCAGAATCGAGGAAGAGAAACGCGAGGCCGAGCAGGCGGCCAAGTACGACAAGATGCCCAAGACCGGCTTCGGTTCCCAGATTCGCAACTATTTCCTGCACCCGGATCAACGTGTGAAAGACGCACGAACCGGCTATCTGGTGGGCAGTTTTCACAGCGTGCTGGACGGCAACATCCAGGGATTCCTCGACGCCTTCCTGCGCTGGAGAGTGGAGCAAAACTAATGCAGTCGGAACGGATCGAAAAGCTGAAGGAAGAATACACCGACCGCTACGTGGTCGCCGACGCCTCCCGGCCCGAACTCGCTCGCTTCAAAGGGATGACCGGCCGGGTGAAGACGGTCAACTTCAACGGCCGCGCCCTGGTCGAGTTCGACGCCGACAGCAACCGCGGCTGGTACGACATCGAACTCGACTTCCTCAAGGTCGTGGAGAAACCCGCGCCGCAACCGCCGCCGGAGGCCAAGCCCGCGCCGAAGAAAGAGCCCGCCAAAGCCCCCGCCACCTCGCCGGAAGAAAAACTCTCGCCCCTGGAGTTAGCCCGCCTGGAACGAGAAGCCGACCGCCCCGCCGACAAGCCCAATGCCAAATGACTAATGACCCCTCCTACAGCTTCGGCGGCGTGACCGTGACGGTGGCCGGCGGCATTTCCGGCGGGCGAGGCTCCCCCGATCCGGATCGGGTGGAAGGGCGATAGGGCGGCGGCGCCGGAATCTCTCGCTGTTTCAAGGCGATGCCCAAGGGATGATCGAGTTCTCGTCTGGCCAGGTATTCCCAGGGCGTGCCGTGGTTGGCGTCGACGCAGCGCTGCAAGAGTCGAAACGCCTCCTCGGCGTCGGCCACCGTGGCCGCGTTGCCGCGGAGTTCCGCCGACGACTCGAACATGAACCAGTTAGTGGTGGAATCGAGCAATTTGGGCAGCATTTGGCAGGCCGTCAGGTATTCGACGCACCGCACGCGAACCGCCAGCAGTCGCCCCCGCGTCAGATCGTACCAGGCGCGCCAGCGGGGGGACGTCTCTTTCTCGTACAGTTCCTCCATGCCGTTGGGACCGAAATTCCGCAACGCCGTCTCCGTGGTCTGCAACAGTCCGGCGCAGATCGCGGTGCGATACCTCACCACCATGCCCAGCCGCGACCGAAACTCGACCTGCGACACATACTCTTGCGACGACTGGAGGAATCGCATCGGGGGCAGAGCGCGACTGCCGCCGCGAAGAGTCAGGCCGGCGACCGTCACGATGGCGCGCCGCAGAGGATTGCGCTCGTAGTCCTTTTCCATCTCGCCGACGGATCGATAGTCGGCCAGGTACGGCTCCATCGTCTCCAACTGGAAGGGGCCGCGGTCGGCGGGACGATCGAAAATCGTGTAGCTTCCGCCGGTTTGCGTCGCCAGGCGGACCAGCGCGTAGGGACCGATCCCCGAGACGATCCCTTCCAACTGCTCTCCGCCGTACCAGGACGGCAATCCGTCGATCATCCCTTGCGGCGGATCGCTCGGGGAAACGCCGTCTTCGGTAATCGGGTACGGCTCGTACCAGTAGGGGAGGATGAATCGTTCCGGCAGTCCGGTATCGGGGCCGCGATCGACGGGCAAGTTGAATGTTTGCCCGGTCGGGGCATGGACCCAGACCTGGGTACCCACCTCGCGGCCCAAGATGGCCGACGGCCCCACGATGGAAACGGAAATGCGTTTCTTCCGGCACAGCGCGATCAGTTCCTCCAGCACGAAGCTGTCGTCGCCCGACTCGTCGGTCCAGACGACGATTTTGATCGGGTCTTTCCAACGCTTGCGGTACTCGCGGGCGGCCCAGGCTACGGCGTGGAACATGTTCTCGACTCCCGATTTGTCGAAGGGAGCTTCCAGGATCGCTTCGACGACGCGCTCGCCGAAAGCCGTCGATTTCTCCAGTTCCGTCACCGTGGCGCCGAAGGCCACCGCCGCATTTAGCAACTGGTGGGAATCCTCCGGGCTCTCTTGCTTCAACTCCTGCAAGAAGGCGTGCAACTGCTGGGCAACCCGTTGGCGGTCTTTTTCCAGGCTGATCGAAGCGTCGAATAGCCAGACGACCAGCAGCTTGCCGAGCTTGAGTTCCTTCTTGATCTCTTCGAGTACACCGCCGGTGGCATCGCCGACGGTCGCCGCCGCGCGGAGCCGCCCGGCAACCGATGTGTCGAGCGCCTCGGGCGACATCCACGGTTGGCTCAATTCCTCCCTGGTAAACGGCATGTCGATGCTCATCTCGGTATCGATCGACATCGCCTCCTGGAACAACTCCACATGCGACACGATGCCGGCGCTCAAGTCGCCGCCGGTCGCCTCCTCCATATGCGTGCGATCCAATTGCTGGATCGTCGGCGACTGGATATCCAGGACGGCCTCATCGATAATGAAGTCGTCTTCGTCGGCCAGCCAGGACGCATTCAGTTGACCGGAGTCGGGATAACCTCGCGAAACCTTGGTTACCATCAGCCCCAAGAGGATCAGCAGCGTCAGATGGAACACGGTCGACATCAGGAACGGGAGAAGAATCTCAAAAGGCCGCAGCGGCTCCTCCAGCCACTGGGTTTCCTCTGCCGCTTGCGGAACCTCGGGCTGCGGCACCGACGGTGTTTCGGAGAGGTAGACCGTGCCTCGCGGGCCATGCATCTGCTGAATCGCCGCATAGGCCGGAAGCCACGAACCGTGCTCGCCCTGGCGGACCGGGGTGGCGGGATGGATCTGTGAGCGTGCGACGATCTGCTCCAGCCCGCTGTCGGAAAGCGGGCCGAAAGTTTGGCCGCCCAACCAATAGTACCACCGTTCCACCATGGTCGGCTCCAAGAAGGGGTCGGGAGTCTTTTTCCGTATCGGCTTCCGACCGCCCCAGACATTCCGAGCGGGGACGAGGCCGATACGGAAAAAGACTCCCGACCCCCTCGCGCCCTGCATCGTTTTATCGCAACGACCCATCTTCCATGCTACTCACTCTTGTCAATTCTGCAAACAGCAACCACCCTGCCGAGGTTCCATAATGACGCCCCGCGAGCGAGTTCTTACGGCCCTCTCCCACCGCCAGCCCGACCGCACTCCACGCGACTTCTGGGCCGAGCCCCCTACCTGGAATCGTCTCTTCGCCCACGTCGGCCACGACGATAAGAGTCGCCTCTTGGACGATTTGGGCGTGGACGTTCGCCACCTCGCTCTGCCCGCTCCGCCGGAACTGGCTATCGGGGGAGGTGTGTACCAAAACTTCTGGGGCGAGCGATACGTCTACCGTCCCACCCCCTGGGGGCCGATGCGAGAAGATGCCCCCGGCGCATTGGCCCAAGCCCGCAGTTTGGCCGAACTGGAGCAGTTCGCCTGGCCCTCGCCCGACATGTTCGATCATGATGCGCTGCTGGAAGGGCGTCGGTGCTGGGAAGACCACGCCGTGCTCTATGGCTTTGCCGACGTTTGGCAGCGTCCGGCGTTGGTCCGCGGCTGGGAGGGGATGTTTCTGGACATGGTCGAACGGCCGGAGTGGGCTCACTTCCTCTCCCGAAAGTACACCGACTTCTACAAGGAAGACTACACCCGCGCCGCGGAGGCGACCGATGGTCGGATCGATCTCTACCTGCTGATCAGCGATCTGGGCAGCCAGAACGGCCCGTTGATTTCGTTGCCGATGTTCCGGCAGTTCGTCGCCCCGTACCTGAGGGAAATGGCCGATTGCATCCACGGTCTCGGTGGGCGAGTCCTCTATCATAGCTGCGGGTCGATCGGGCCGTTCATCCCGGATCTGATCCAACTGGGCGTCGACGTGCTCGACCCGATTCAGCCGGTCGGACCGGCGATGGCGCCCGAGCGGCTGAAGGCCGAGTTTGGCGATCGGCTCTCGTTTCACGGCGGCATCGATATGCAATATCTTCTGCCCCATGCCACTGCGGACGAGGTTCGCGCCGAGGCTCATCGCTACTGTGCGGCACTAGGTCGCGATGGCGGTTACATCTTGGGGCCTGCCCACCTGTTCCAGCCCGACGTGCCGCCCGAGAACATCCTGGCTCTGTACCAGACGTAAGGTCGGAACTCAAAGGGGTCGGGAGTCTTTTTCCGTATCGGCCCCCGACCGCGTCGGACGTGCCGAACGACGGTGATGCCGATACGGAAAAAGACTCCCGACCCCCTTCATTCTCCCGCAAGGATGTCTCGTGCCGCGGACGCACGTATAATGACATCCAGCGTAATCCGCCATGCCCGGCCGGCTTTCAACCTTATTGGGAGGCAACTTCATGTCCGCTCGAATCCTCGCTCCGTTGCTCCTGCTTACGGCCATCTTCGTCTTGCCCGTAGCGGCGTTTTCCGCCGCGTCTTCCGGACCAGCCACTCTGGAGATCGGCCAACCGGCGCCCGATTTCGCCTTGCCCGGCGTCGACGGCAAGACCCATCGGATGGCCGACTTCGACGACGCCAAGATTCTGGTCGTCGTCTTCACCTGCAACCACTGTCCCACGGCACAAGCCTACGAGGACCGGATCATCCGGTTGGCCGGCGACTACCGCGATCGCGGCGTGGCCGTGGTGGCGATCTCGCCCAACGACCCGCTGGCCGTCCGGCTCGACGAGTTGGGCTACACCGACGTCAGCGATTCGCTGGAAGATATGAAGATCCGCGCCGCGGACAAGGAGTTTCCCTTCCCCTATCTCTACGACGGCGAGAAGCAAGAAGTCTCCGCCGCCTACGGCGCCTTGGCCACCCCGCACGTTTTCATCTTCGACCGGGATCGGAAGCTGCGCTACGTCGGGCGGATCGACGATTCCGACGTCCGCGAAGTCCGCTCCCACGACGCCCGCAACGCCATCGAGGCCCTGCTGGCCGGAAAGCCCGTGCCGGTGGAGACCACGCGTGTCTTCGGTTGCTCGACCAAATGGTCCGACAAGCGTCCCACCGTGGCCGAATCACTCCGCAAGTGGAACGCCGAACCGGTGGCGCTGGAGACGATCGACGGCGACGGCGTCGCGAAGCTGGCGGCCAACAACAGCGACAAGTTGCGGCTGATCAACGTCTGGGCGACGTGGTGCGGGCCGTGCGTGGAGGAATTGGACGAGCTGGTCACGATCCATCGCATGTACCGCAAACGCGACTTCGAGGTGATTACCATCAGCCTCGACGAGGCCGAACAGAGAGAGCGGGCCCTGAACACGCTCGAGACGAAACATGCTTCGATGAAGAACTACCTGTTCAACTCGGCGGATCGCGACAAGCTCGCCGAAGCACTCGATCCCGAGTGGCCCGGACCGCTGCCCTATACGGTGCTTATCGCCCCGGGCGGAAAGGTGATCTACCGGCACTTCCGCCCCATCGATCCGCTGGAGGTGAAGCAAGCGATCGTCGGACAGCTTGGGCGGACCTACGCGTCGAAGAAAAAATAGAGTATTCACCGCGAAGCGGTTCGACAACATAGCCCGGGGTCGCGCTAGCGCACCCCGGGGACGCGGTCGGCCCCGCAGCGCCGAACCCCAAGGGGGTTCCACGGCATCGCGGGCGATGAAACGATCGTGCATTCGTCATCATCGCCAAACGTCCCGCGGCGCGGTTTTCAAAATCCACGCCATTTCCAACCCGTCACGCCGCGCCTCCCCATTGGAAAACCCCGTTGGGGTTTGGTCGATTCTGCGGTCTCCGTTCCCGGGGTGCGCTGCGCGACCCCGGGCTTTGTTGTTCAACGCCTTCGGCGTGGCTTCTTGGCCTTGTTGTTGAACGCCTTCGGCGTGGCTTCTTTTCTCTGTTGTTCAACACCTTTGGCGTTGCTCCTGTTCCCGTTCCGGATCGAGCCCGTGGCGCATGGCCATGGTGGCCACCGACATGGCACCATTGCGGATGAGGATTTGATCGGCCTGGGCCTCTTTGAGCCGGTCGCGGACGGCGAGGGTCGGAGGCACCGCCTGGATCTCCACGGCGGTCAACGCCTCGTGCGGCAGGCCGCCGGCCTCGACGGCGGCCGAAACAGCCCGCCGCATCACCGCCAGATCGTCTTCGATCATCTCCTGCTGGAGCCGCTGGAACATGCGGACCGCCGGCCCCTCGGCCACCATCGTCGATGCGTAGTTGGCGTTGGAGGCATCGCTGGTGAGCATGAACTCGGGCATCACCAGCCGGCTGGCGATGGCGCGGAGTTCGGCCTGGAGCACCGTCACATAACGGGCGGCGTCGACCGCCGCCGCAGGAAACTCGTAGGCGGTGGCGGCCGATGTGTCGAGAATCGTCCCCGGGTCGTAGCGGCGGAAGCTCGCCGCGCCGCCGGCAAGACGGACGTCGGACTGGCGCTGTTGGCCGTCGCGGATGGTGGCGTGCGTGCCGGAGGAGTGTTTGCGAATGATGGCGATCGCCGACTGAA
>JAAYEH010000612.1 GCA_012728855.1 Rhodopirellula sp.
GCGGCGTCGATATGATCGCCTGTTACGCCTCCCTGGGCAGCCCGGAGGCGGCCAAGGCGTTCTTCGAGTTCGCCGCCGATATGGGCTTCGAGGTGATCGTCAGCGAGCCGTCGCAAGAAATGCTCGACGCGGTGGAGAAGCTCACCGGGGAGTACAAGATCGATCTGGCCTTGCACAACCATCCGAAACCGTCCCAGTATTGGAACCCGGAGACGGGGCTGGCGGCCCTCCAAGGCCGCTCCGAGAGAATGGGCTTCTGTTGCGACACGGGACACTGGTGTCGCTCGGGCCTCGAACCGGTCGACATGCTGCGACGCATCGGGCCGCGTCTGAAGACCTTCCACCTTAAGGATCTCGACGATTTCGGAGTGCCCGCGGCCGGGGACGTAATCTGGGGGCAGGGCAAAGGCCGCATCGCCGAGATCCTCGCCGAGGTGAAGCGGCAAGGCTTGAAGCCCTATTTTGGCATCGAGTGGGAACGCACTACCGACAGCGAGCCTGCCCTCCATGCCGAGTCGGTCGCGTTTTTCGAGAAGACGGCCCAGAGCCTGGCTGGCCGCTGACGCACGTATTCGGCAAGCAGGACGGAATGCCATGTCACAACCAGCGCGATTCGCGCTCTTCGCCGGCAGCGCAGCCACTGCGGGTGTAACCGCCCTGATTGGTTTCGGAGCTTCCCGCTTCCGTACTATCTTCCGGCCGTGGGCGCTGTTGGCGTTGGCTTTGGTGGCGACGGTGCATGTCGCCCCGGCGCGCGACTGGACCGCCGCACTTGGCACGGACCAACTCCTCTTCGTGAAGCGATTCACGTACGCGCCCAATCATTACTACACGGAGTTTATCAATAGCCCGTGGACCCCGGGCGGAAATCTTTGCCTGTTGAACCTCAAAGATGGCTCGGTCCGGGAACTCGTTCCGCAACTCCGCGACGGAGTGTTTGGGCGCTTCGACCTGTCGTTCGACGCCCGGCGCATCGTGTTTGCCTGGAAGGCCGGTCCATTGGTCGGTTACCGCCTCTACGAGGTACACGTCGACGGCAGCGGCCTCCGCCAATGTACCTTTCCGCCGCCCGACGAAGAGATGCTTATCGCGAAGTATCGTCTCACGCCGCTGTATCACCACGGCACCGACGATATGGATCCCTGCTATCTGCCCGACGGCGGCGTTGCCTTTATTTCCACGCGCTGCCAATACTCGGTCATTTGCGACGGATCCGACAACTTCACGACCACCGTGCTGTACCGCATCGACGCCGACGGCAAGAACCTCCGCAAGCTGACGAACAGTCCGCTGAGCGAGGCCACGCCCTCGGTGCTTCCCGATGGCCGGTTGCTATACACCCGTTGGGAATACGTCGACAAAGGGGCGTCGGTGGTGAAGTGCCTATGGGCAATGCGGCCCGACGGCACTGGCTCGGTCGAAATCTACGGCAATCATCTCGCCATGCCGCCGACCTTGCTCTCTGGCCGAGCGATTCCCGGCGCCGGCAACCGGTACGTGGCGCTGGGGACGCCGCATTATCCGCACGGCGGCGTGGGCACGGTCCTGCGCATCGACGCGCGGCGAAACATTCGCACGCGCGAGCCGATGTTTTACGTTACGCCCGGCGTCGACATTCAGGCCGAAGGCGGTTTCGCATTTCGAGCGGCCGATGGAACATGGCAGGCCGACAGCGAAGGGAAAGGGCGCCTTTTCAAGGATCCCTATCCGCTTTCGGAAGAGCGATTCCTGGTCGCGCACAAGCCGGCCGGCGCGGCGTGGAACGATCCGCGGGCGTACGGCCTGTACCTGCTCGACCAAGGTGGAAAGGTCGAGTTGATCTATCGCGACTCCGAGATCTCCTCCTGGCTCCCTTATCCAGTCAAACCGCGGCCGATGCCCCCCATGTTGCCATCCCCTCGCGATGAGAGGCTTGCCCGGGCCAAGCAAGCAGTCTGCCTGGTAAGCGACGTGTATCGGGGGTTGGAAGGTGTGCCGCGCGGCACGATCAAGCATCTCCGCGTGCTGGAGCAAGTGCCGCGGCCCTGGGCCGCCCGCCGGACCTGGCCCGGCGACGAATTCGGCCAGCAACACGCCTGCATCAGCAAGTGGACGCACCTCGGGTTGAAAGTGCAGCACGGTGTTGTGCCGGTGGAAAACGACGGTTCGGCCTGCTTCCTGGTTCCCGCTGAGGCCAACATCTTCCTTCAGGCGCTCGATGCAACCTACGTGGCCGTCCAAACCGAGCGTACTTATGTGAACTACATGCCGGGCGAGATTCGCGGCTGCGTGGGTTGCCACGGGACGCAGCGCGATGCCGTTTCGGGCGGATCGGCGACTCCTTCGACGGAAGCTCTCTTGCGAGAGCCGGTCTTGCCCGGACCGCAGCCCGGCGAAGCGACGGGGCAGAGGGCCCTGGACTACATGGCCGACGTTCAACCCGTTTGGGACCGCCATTGCGTCGGCTGCCACAACGAGCAAGACCCGCAGGGCGGGCTCGATTTGAGCGGAACACTCACCAGCTTGTTCAATGTCTCTTACGAAAACCTGATGCCCGACCGCCGCCCCGGCGGGTGCGATCGCAACCTGGTGGGATCTGTGATCAGCGAACTCCACCCCCGCACCGGCAGCGCCGAATACCTCCCACCGTGGAAGTTGGGCTCCGCAACCAGCGTGCTCGCGGCGATGCTTGCTGGGGGGCGAATTGAGCTTGCCGACCCGGTGCAAGCCGACCGCGTCCGAAAACTGGCCCCCTCGCATCGCGAAGTCCACCTCAGTGACGAGGAACTGCTCAAAGTCACCAACTGGATCGACACGAACTGCCAGTATTACGGCACCTATTGGGGCCGCAAGAATCTCCGCTACCGCGACCACCCCGCCTTCCGCCCCGTCCCCACATTCGAGATGGCCACGGACCCGGTCCCACCATCTGCCTTGAGCGACGAAGGAGTGAACGGTTTTGGGGATGAGGCAATGACACGACTGAGCACCACTTCAAAGGAACCCTTGCCATGACGACAGATCGATCCATCACGCGACGGCAGTTTGTTGAGCGGACCGCGGCGGTGGCCGCAGTCCCCTTGCTCGCTACCGCATCCACCGCCACTGCCCAGGAGAAGCCGGCCGCAGCCGACGCGCCGGTCCAACGTAAGCTTCGCATCGGATGCGTCGGTCTCGGTAGTCGCGGAAGTTGGATTGCCGGTCTGTTCAAGCAGCACCCGGGATACGAAATCGTGGCCGCGGTCGATTACTTCGAGGAGACCGTCAACACCGTGGGCGACAAGCTGGGAGTCCCGGCGGAAAAGCGTTTCAGCGGACTGTCCGGCTACAAGCGAGCGCTCGACAGCGGTGTCGACGCGCTGGTTCTCGAGGATATCCCCTATTTCTATCCCGAGCAGGCCGCCGCGGCGATCGCGGCCGGCTGCCACGTCTACATGGCCAAGCCCTTCGCCGTCGACGTGCCGGCGGTCTTCGCCATGCAGGCCCTGGCTAAAAAGGCAACGGAGAAGAAACTCTGCATGCTTGTCGACTATCAGTTGCCCACCGACCCCGCCAACCAGGAAGTGCGGCAGCGGGTTCGCGACGATGCGCTGGGCGGCCTGGCGCATATCTGGTCGGGCGGCACCTGCGGCGCCTTGCCGGATCCGGAGGTGGGACCGACCATCGAGAACCTCTTTCGACGGGCATGGTACTCGCACGTTTCCCTCAGCGGCGATTTGCTGCTGCTCTACGACATCCACATCCTCGACGGCGTCACCTGGGTAACGGGGCAGCGTGCCGTCGCCGCCGGCGGTTACTCGCGCATCGTGCGGCCCGACGCCCACGGCGACCGCAGCGACTGCGGCGGAGTTGTCTTCCAACTCCAGGACGGCGTCTGCTGGACCCACACGACTCAGCTTCTCCAGAACAACGCGGTGATGTACAACCTGGCCGCCGACCTCATGGGTCAGAAGGCCACCGCGCACATCGCCTATTCGGACAAAGTCTTTGTCCGCGGCGGACCCAAGCACTATGCCGGCGCCGTGTCGAGCGGCATTTACGCCGACGGCGCGAAGGCCAACATCGCCGAGTTCCATCGCTGCGTCACCGAAGGCAAGTTCGACAACGACACCATGCACCGTTCCGTCGACTGCCATCTCACCGCCATACTCGGCCGCGAGGCCATGGCGCGAAAGACCTGGTTGACTATGGACGACGTGATCAAGGAGGGTAAGACGCGCGAAGTCAATCTCCGCGGGCTGAAGTCGTAAGCAATAGCCCTGCGTGATTTTGGGAGAAACGAAACGATCGTGTGCCACTGCTTGGAGTTGAATGGGCTTTCCATCTGGAGAAGACTCCCCACAACTCCAAGCAGTGCGGCGTTCAGGAAGGAGGCGGCGATTCCCACTGCTTGTGATTGTGGGACGTCCTGCGGAAATCGAGTCTCCGTCCAATCACAAGCAGTGCCACACCGCAACTGGATTTCCCGCGATCGCGCATGTTCATTGAGGACCGTCGAAATGGCGCAACACTCGCTAATGCACGTTGTCGTCGCCGTCTTGCTGATTCGAGCAGTCGGCGCCGCGGCGGCGGATAGGCCCGCTGCCGTCGTCTTGGAAAACAGCGCGATTCGTTTGGAAATTGGGCACGACGGCACGGTTCGCCGGCTCACATCGATTCCCGAGCGGATCGAGTATGCCGTCGCTGAACCGTCTTGTTCCGTGGCCGTCATCTATCGGGGCGGACACATGGTCCCGTCGGCGAAAGGCAAGTATGCGGCAGTTACCGGCCGATGGGTGTACGAGGGCGGTTCCCGGTTCGCGGCGACCCATGTATCCCTCCAAGGCGAGGAACTGACCATCGAGTTCGGTCCGGCCTGCGTCAAGGCCGTTTGTCGCGTCCATAGCACCGGCGATTACCTTGCCGTGGGATTGCTCGCCGTGGAAGGCGAAGCGATCGATCGCATCGAGTTCTTGCGGCTCCCCGTCCGCCGACTACCGATGCTGGGGCAATGGGTGGGCGCCGTGTGGGACGACTCATTCGCCGTCTGCCTCTGCGGGGGAAACCTCGAAACGAACGTGGAAGTGATCCCGCAGCAGGAGTCCGTCCTGTTGACGGCAGCAGCGGAACGCGAGGTTGGCTTCCGCGGCGCTACGGCCGTGCTGTGGGGTTGCCACGATCCAAAGGCGCGGTTCTTGGAAGGGATGGCCAAGGTCGAGCGCGACTTCGGGTTGCCGACGGGCGCCGCCTTTCGCGGCTCGCCGCTGCAGAAGCTCTCCTATCTTTGGGCCAGCCGACCGACGCCGCAGAACATCGAGGAGTATATCCGCTGGGCAAAGCTGGGTGGGTTCCGGATCCTGCTGCTCTCCTACACCTCGTTTTCCACCAGTGCCGGGCACTTTCCCTGGAACGATCGCTATCCCAACGGCACGGCCGACTTGAAGCGGGTCACCGACGCGATTCGCGAGGCCGGCCTGCACGTCGGACTGCACATTCACTACAGCAAGGCCGACAAGGCCGACCTCTACACAACGCCGCTGCCGGACAACCGCTTCCACAAGCAGCGGCGATTTGCTCTCGCCGCACCGCTGGATGACGCCGCCGACGCCGTCACGGTCCGCGAAAACCCATCGGGCAGCACTCTGGACAAAGGTCGCCGCGTGCTCAAGATTGGCAACGAACTGATCGCCTATCAAGCTTACGAAACGAATCCTCCCTACCGGTTTACCGGTTGCGAGCGGGGATATCTGCGGACCGCCGCCGCGCCGCATCAGGCGGGCGACGAAGTCGGTCTGCTCGACGTGGACACATGGGACCGATTCATTCGGTTCGACCAGAACACCGACATACAGGATGAAGTAGCCCGGCGGATCGCCGACATCTATCGCCAGACCGGTCCTTACGCGATGGTTTACTTCGACGGCGCGGAGGACGTTCACGAGCCGTTTTGGCGCAACGTGGCCGCGGCGCAGTATCGCGTCTATCGCCTGCTCGACCCACCGCCGCCGGTGTGCGAGGCGGCCCACTACACGCACTTCAGTTGGCACATGATTACCCGCAGCAACGCCTACGATGTCGTGGCCCCGGCCGAAGGAATGAAGGATTTCTGCCGGTTGATGCCTTGTCCGACCGCGGCTGCTCGCGCGATGGACTTCTCGAAAATCCAATTCGGCTGGCTAGGTCATCTCGACGGAAGCCGGGGCAACGGCGCCGGCCCCGACGTGTTCGAATACGTTGCCAGCCGCGCGGCGGCTTGGGATTGCCCGATCGCGATTCATGCCGGCATCGAGGAGCTTCGGTCGAACCCCAGGGCGGAGGACTGCATGGAGGCCGTCAAGACGTGGGAAGAGGCGAGGCTGGGGAACCATCTTTCCGACGAGGATCGCCGCCGGCTTCGCAACGTAGCGCCGCAAGACGCCCACTATGTTTCCTGTTATGAACAGAGGGAGATCTACGACAACTACCGGGCGCAGGAGAATCTTACGCAGTCGCAAGAGCGGATTCTCGCCGATCGTCGCGAGCACCATTTGCTCGTCGACGAGAAGGGGGGCTACGAGTTAGTGGAGATTGAAGAAATGCCGCGGGTTGCCGGGGGCGCCGTCAAGGCATTCCTCTTCTGCCGCGCTGCTGAACCGGACGACGCGTACGTTCTCGCCCGGGCGGTCGAGAGCGATTTGCGCCTACGCTTGCCGGACAGCCGGCCTATCGCGATGCGACCTTTCGGTACGCGCTTGCCGTGCCGGCGCAGCGACGGGTCTACGGAGGTGCCCATCGGCCCTCGCACTTACCTGGTCTTTCGCAAGACGAGCCGTGCGGCAGTTCGCCAACTGCTGCAACAGTCGCAGGTCGCGCGTTAGTGCGAACTTTTTGAGGTTGGATTGGCCAGATTTGCTTGTAGGCCGGGAATTGAGCGGGATTTCGGCTGAAACGAGTTTCCTTTAGTAGCCACGATCAAGAAGCATCATATCGGAAAGATCTACGTCACCCACCTGCTTCGACGCACGTTCCGGGAGGGCGGTAAGGTCAAACACGTCACTCTCGGGAATCTTTCCGACCTGCCGGACGACTTGATTGAACTCATCCGCAGGCGGCTCGACGAAAAGATCGCCGCGGAAGCGGTGCTGGATGGACTGTATGTCGTTCGCACAAGCGGGCCGGCAGAGACACTGTCGGCAGAGCGAACCGTGGCGAGCTACAAGAGCCTGTCCCAGGTAGAGTGGGCTTTTCGCTCGATGAAGTCGGTGGACCTGAAAGTGCGTCCGATCCATCACTGGAAGGACGATCGGATTTGGGCACACGTATTCCTGTGCATGCTGGCGTACTATGTCGAATGGCAGATGCGCGGCAAATTGGCAGAGATGCTATTCGACGATCACGAGCGTGAGTTGGCCGAACAGACGCGCGAATCGATCGAGTTCAACGTGCCTCGTTCGGAAGCGGCCCGACGCAAGGACCACACGCGCCGCACCTCCCATGATTTGCCCGTGCAGAGTTTCCACTGCCTCCTGAAAGATCTGGCAACATTGTGCAATAACCAAGTGTGTTGGGAGTCATCGCCGGATGCACACTTCAGTCAACTGACAATGCCAACCGATCTCCAACGTCGTGCCTTTGACCTCCTCGGCGTAGCCATCGGCATGTAGCCAGAACAGGTCGTTTCATATTCTGCAATTCGCGCCGTATTCCTCGGAGCTCAGGCCAAAGACCGCGTCGCAAAACCAAAAAAGTTCGGCCTAGCGGTCGAACCAGCGCTTGAGCATATGGACCGTGGCGGCGCGGCCGGCGCGGGCGATCGAGGTCGTCAACGGGATCTCCTTCGGGCAGACCCTCACGCAGTTTTGCGCGTTGCCGCAGATTTGAATGCCACCCTCGGCCACCAGGGCATCGAGCCGCTCCATGGCCGTCATGCGGCCGACCGGATTGGTATTGAAAAGATCGACGGAAGCGATGCCCATCGCGCCGATGAACGCGCGGTCGTGCAGTTCCCGCTCCCGTGCGTGGAACTGCTCCTCCGTCTCCCCCTCTTTCCGCGTCAACTCGATTTTCAGGTACTGGGGACAGGCCTCGAGGCAGCAGCCGCAGGTCATGCACTTGCTCAGCGCATAGGCCATCTGCTGGTTCTCCTGCGACTGACGCGCCCCCGGCCCCATGTCAAGATAACTATCCACCGGCACCCATGCCTTGAGCTTCTTGAGCGTGGCAAACATCCGCGACCGATCGACCATCAGGTCGCGAATCACGGGGAACTTGGTCATCGGTCGCAGCTCGATCCGCTCGGGATTGTCCTCCAGCAGTATGTCGACCAGGGCCGTGCATGCCTGTCGCACCCGCCCGTTGATCACCATGGTACACGCGCCGCATACCTCCTCCAGGCAATTGCAGTCCCAGACGACGGGAGCGACGGGCTTGCCGTCGGCCGTGCGGGCATGGGCCGCGATCTTCTGTAAGACGCTGATGCAGTTCATGTCCGGCTCGTACTCGACCTGATGCCGCTCCCAGTAGCTCGGCAGGCCGGGACCGTCCTGGCGCAGGATGACGACGTGGAAACTTCGTGCCGGACGGGCCTCGGGATGGGGATGCCGTGGTGTACTCATGGTTCTGCTGGCTTTTGGGGAAAGGACAATTCCTATACGGCCGCCTCGTCGCGGGCGCCGCGCTGCCGCCAGACGCGTTCGATAATGTCGCCCCCGACCATGCCGTACAGCCGCGGCCGCGGCGGGATCAGCGAGGTATCGACCTCTTCGTAGGTAAGCGCCGGCTCGCGGTCCGTCGCGGACCAGGAGGCGATCGTTGATTTGAGCCACTGGCGGTTGTTCTCGTCAAACCGATCGCACCATGCTTCGGCCTGCCGCTGGCGCTCGGCGGGATCGTCCGCGTCGACCTCGGGGAACACAAACTCCGGCTTATAGTGGGCGCCGCGGCATTCGTCCCGCTGTCGGGCACCTCGGAGCACAGTCTTAACGAGGGGGAACATGTCCAAAAGCGCCCGCGTGAAAATCAAGTTCTGGTTCGTCCAGTTGCCGGTATCGGAAAGCGACGCCCGCTGGGCGCGGGCATCCAGTTCCTGGACTTCTCCGTAGGCCCAGTCCAACTCGTCGTTGTGCCGGACGACCGTGGCCGCTTTGGTCATTACCTCGCCCAACCGTTGGTGGATCCGGTACGGGTTTTCCCCGTCTTGCGGCCGGCTGAGCAGCGCTTTGTAGGAAGCCAGGTGACGCTGAACTTCACGATCGTAGAGACTCGACGGCAATTCCGCGGCGGGACGGCCGTCGACGTTCTCGACCAGGGCCGCCGCGCCGGGCGCGGTAATCAGTCCGCTGAAAATACAGGCAACAAGCGAATTCGCCCCCAAGCGGTTGGCGCCATGGTAGTGGTAGTCGCACTCGCCGATGGCATAGAGGCCGGGGATGTTGGTTTGCTGGTTCCGTGGAGAGCCGACGGCCAGCCCGCCGTCGGCCGTCCGTTGGTAGTCGCACCAGAGGCCGCCCATCGAGTAGTGGACCGCCGGGAAGATTTTCATCGCGGTCGTCCGTGGGTCGACGCCTTGAAACTTCTCGTAGATCTCGAGGATCCCGGCCAGTTTCATGTCCAACAGTTGGCGAGGCAGGTGGCTCACGTCGAGGTAGACGCAAAGCCGATCCCGTTCGACGCTCAAGTGCTCCTTGGTGCAGACGTTGAAGATCTCGCGCGTGGCGATGTCGCGCGGGACGAGATTGCCGTACTTCGGGTAGCGATCTTCGAGGAAGTAGTATCGATCCGACTCGGGAATGTCCTGCGGCGGTCGCGGATCCTGCGGCTTGCGCGGCACCCAGACACGCCCACCCTCGCCACGAGCGCTCTCGCTCATCAGCCGCAACTTGTCGGCGCCGGGAATGGCGGTCGGATGAACCTGAATGAATTCGCCGTTGCCGTAGCGGGCGCCGGCCTGGAACGTGCGGCTGGCGGCGCTACCGGTCGAGGCCATCGACATCGTCGAGCGGCCGTAAAGCAGCCCGCACCCGCCCGAGGCAACGATCACCGCATCGGCCGGGAAGGCCCGGATCTCCATACTCACCATATCCTGAGCGACGCATCCGCGGCAGACGCCATTGTCGTCAAGAACCGGTCCGAGATAGTCGAAAAACTCGTACTTCTTCACGTGTCCGGTCACTTCCCAGCGGCGGACCTGCTCATCCAACGCGTAGAGCAACTGCTGCCCGGTCGTGGCGCCGGCGAAGGAAGTGCGGGCGAAGAGGGTGCCGCCGAAACGCCGCTGGTCGCGAAACCCTTCGGCCGTCCGGTTGAAGGTTACCCCCAGCCGATCCATCAGGTCGATGATCCGAGGTGCCCATTGCGTCATCTCACGGACGGGTGGCTGGTGAGCGAGAAAGTCGCCGCCGTAGACCGTGTCGTCGAAATGCTTCCACTCGGCGTCGCCCAGTTGCCGCGTCAAGCTGTTGACTGCGTTAATCCCTCCCTGCGCACAGCAACTGTGCGACCGCTTCACGGGCGTCAGGCTGAACAGGTCGACGTTGACGCCGAGTTCGGCCAGCTTCATGGTTGCGGCCAGCCCGGCGAGCCCCCCGCCGACGACAATCACCCGGTGTTTTGCCATGAGTTCGAAGTCCTCGTAAGTTTGCTAGGATTGCGGCGGCAGGCCGGCCTGAACGGCTCGGTGATCCGGAACGATTTCAGCCGAGCTTGGTGAAAAATCGGCGGTTTCGGGGGTTGATGCCGCAGGCGGTTCGGCCACGACCATGCCGTAAAGCGACCCGAGACCGAGAAACCCCAAGAGGAGCCCGAACGCCAGGCATGGAAACCTGGCCCACCGCTGCGCGTGCGGGCTGGTCCACACGCCCCAGGTGATGCCCATCGTCCAGATGCCGTTGGCCAAGTGATACACCGACACGAGAACGCCCACGGCGTACAGCGCTACGACAAGCCACGACGCTCGAATGGCCACGGCGGCAGAGTAGGCGTTCTTGGGATCGAAGCGTTTTCCGCCGAAACGCGAAGCGACTCCCTCGATCCACCAATCGGCATGGATCCAGCCATGCATGTGAAAAACGTGCCAGAGAATGAAGACGAAGGCGATCGCGCCGGTCCATCGCTGCAGCGTGTAGCGAACATTGCCGCCGTAGGTATAGCGAACGACATTGCGTTCGCCGCGGGCGACGATGACCATCCCAAGGATGCCGTGGAACAAGATCGGCAGAAAGATGAAAAGCCACTCCAGGACGAAAATCGTGGTCGGCCCCAGTTGGTGGATTTGGTCGGCCCGGTGCTGATACGCCGCCACTCCGTCGATGATGGCGGCGTTGGTGGCCAGATGAAAGATGAGGTAGGCCCCGACGGGGAAAAGGCCCAGCACCGAGTGAACGCGACGGAGGATGAATTGATGCTCGCCCAGTGGCGATGCAGGGCCGAGAATACTCACGACAAGACCCCTTCCGATATCGAATCGAGAGAGCGGAATAGCCAGTAACGAGAATAGCGGAAAACAACACCGCCGACAAGGCTCCCTGCTTCGCTCGTGGGCGTCGTGGAGGATGGGCAATACGTGGGCCGACAATTCATGCTGGCACTCAGCCGAGTATCTACGGCCGTTCAGCCGCGGAGCACCGCGGGCCACGCGGCCTTGATGGTACGCCACCGTGCGATCAACGCCCGGTCCACCGGAGCCTGCTGAAGAAGTGTAGTTAGGACACTCAACTGGACAAGGTGGGCCACGGAACGTCCCGCCTATACCGCGAACACAACGTCGGCGGGAGCCGGACATCCGATGGTGTGAGCGTCTGCCCCATTCGACCATTGGCTGCCGAAATGGCAGGCACGCTTGCTCATCTTACCATCCCCCAGATCTAATGGAACGGGCAAATTCTGATGTCGCACGATAGGCCGGCTTGATGTAAAATATTACTGAGTCGGGATTTGCTATGCAGCCGCGTCTTTCGGTGCGAGCGTGGCACGTAAATTGCTCGCGGGATGGCCGAGTGCGCTGTTGCGAGGTCCGGATATCATGTCAACCGATACACCTTCCCTCTTGATTACCGATGATGACTTGGCGTTTCGGGAAACGCTGCGGGGAGTGTTCGAACAGCAGGGGTTTCGCACGCTCCAGGCGGGCGACGGCGAAGAGGCTCTCGGGATTGTTCGCCGCGAGACGGTTCATGTCCTGCTGATGGACATGCACATGCCAAAACTCACGGGGTTGGAGACATTGCGTCTCGTGAAACGGATCAAGGCGCTGATGCCCTGTATCATCCTTTCCGCCGACTTGAACGATCTGCTCATCGAACAAGCCCGGCGAGCCCGCGCGTTTTCCGTGCTGGCCAAGCCCGTGACTCGGAATCAGATCACCGGGGCGGTCCATGAAGCCTTGGCGACGGCGTACAATTGGCGGATCGTCCGGCGGTAAGCATCGTTCGAGAAGTAACTGTCCGACGCAAGCTGGAAGCTTACGCCACTTATTTCTCGAACGATCCTATGGCCGTCTTCTCAGATACGGAACGTCTGGTCGAGCAGGCGGATTTGCCGTCCCTCCCCTTCCACGTGCAGAGTGGGGCGCTCTGGCGTCAACGCAAAGGCCCACCAGACGACCGGGCCGGCGCCGTCGATGGTGGAAACTAGTGTAAGCTGGCCGCGCGAGCCGGAAAGCCGATGAAGATCGGCCCCCGCGAGGCGGCCCTGGCTGCACGCCAGCCAAAGTCGCGCATTGCCCTGCGCGACCAGTGCCCAACCGTCCTCAAACCACCAGGCAGCGGTCGGAGCGGCGTGCCAGTGGTAGATTGCCTGAGGTGATTTGGCCGCCTCCACCTGGTCGGCGACGACCACCAGGTTCTTGTTCGACAGCCACACGTGCCGCACCAATGTGTTCAGCGACGCCTCCGCTGCGTAGCACTGCGTCAGATCGACGGCCACGCGGCGGACGCTCGGGCTGACGGCCTCCAAGACGATCTTGCGGGGCCGCTTGAGACTCGGTGCGTGGTTGTTGATCAGGGGGGCGTTGTGCGCCGCCGCGCCGACCGTGAACTCGCGCTCCTCGCCTCGGACGTACTGCTGGTAACCGGGGTCGGTCACGAGCCAGTTGCCGCCCGTGCCAATCACCAGTGTGCCGCTGTCGCTCTGGATGTGGCCCATGGGCGAAGTGGAGCAGGCAACGGCTACGGCCAAATCCTCGCTCTCCCAGCCGCTGCGGAGCACCGCCGCATAATGCGATTCCAACGCGCCTGCCGGGGGTTCCTCGCCGGACGGCATGTCGAGGAGGTCTCGTAACGCGACCAGCCCGTTGCTGCGGAGCACATCGAGCGGACATCGTGCCATCAGCCACGATCGCAGCGGATGCCGCTGCAGTTGCAGCAGCTTGGCCTGCGCCGACAGGTGGAAGGGCATCTGACGCGGCTCCACGTCGCTCAACTCGGCTACCTGCTCGATGGCCCCCGGCGCGCCCAGCATGTAGGACTGTTCCAGGTAATGGTTCAGGTTGGGATGATCCAGGATCGCCGACTGCTCGGCCGCGGGCAGCGCGGCCAGCCAGTCGGCCACGAAATCGAGGACGTAGCCGTCATAGGCCACTCCCTCACTGTAGCCCTGGGACCGCAGATCGAGCACGGCGCCGAAGAGGGCCTGCACGCGGGCGTTCAGGACGGCTGCGGCCGAGTGACCAACTGCGGTGGCTGTTAGCGCTGCGCCCACGGTGCCGATGAGTGGGATATTGTGCAGCAGAGTGTGAGGCGATTCCCGGCCGAGAACGTCCTCCTTGGTGCGAACGGAGGCATAAAGCTTGTCCGAGGCGGGAAGCACAGCTTCCACGTGGCGGACGCACGCCTCACGGACGCTGCGGCGGAGGTCGTCGTTCAGCCATCCCCAGCGGGTGGAAGCCGTCCAGAGAATCCGGCCCGCATGGGCAGAACTGAGGTCAGGGCTGGTGTACTGCTGATACGTGGGCCACCGCGCTAGGGCCGCCAAGTCCGCAGTCGCGGCCAGCCGGGCTTGCTCGTCCCCAAACCACTGGGCGGTCCATCCCAGGCAATCGATCCGTTCTTCGAGAGTCCACAGCAGCCACGTGGCCCAGGGATAGACGGCGATGCTGGGGACGAGAACTTCGGGGATGACAAGTTCCGGTAGCGGCAGCGGGTAAGCGATCTTGCGGCCGACGCGATAGTAATCCACGATCAGCCGGGTCTGCTCAAGCTGCCAGCGTGCGCGGCCGCGGATTTCCGCCTCAACGGCCCGCCGCTCGGGGCTCGCTGCGGAAGGTTGAGGCTCGTCATCCGCCGCGTGTAGCGACGACGACCAACCTGCGCCCGTGCCCGCCAGCCATCCACCCACCGCGCCGCCAGCCGCCGTCACCTGCAGGAATTCTCTCCGAGTCGCTATGTCGGACATGATTCACCTCGCAGTCATCTCGCAGTCATGCAGTCCCTATCGAGATGCCGAGTTCCCAATCGCCGCCGGTATGTCCGCAGATTATCCTCCCAGTCTATTGCTCCCAAAGGACTCCGGCAAGTCGCGAGACCGCCAAGGATCTAAGCACCTCAACGGCTCGGTGGTCCAATCTCCCCGACAACTCGCACCCGACGCGTGGGCGTGGCGAGACCCGACAGCCTAGGGCGGAGTCGGTGTTGCACGACATCGGCGGAGCCCCGAGACTCCAAACCGCGCCGAGCAACCGCCGAAAACCCCAACGGGCCGCCACGAATCCCATACGTACCGTTCATTCATTGCGATCCGGTGCCGCTCCTTTATCGCTCGGCCGCTGGAGTTTCCGGATCGACCTTTTCGATTTTCGACGACGCCGACAACCGCTTCGGCGCGACCGTCGTTCCCGGAACAATCAGCGGGCTGGGCGAATTCGCCTCGATCACCCGCTTCAGCTCCTCGCTGTCGATCACCTCTTTCTCGATCAGGGCGGCGGCCAGCGCGTCCAACGCCTTACGACGCGACTCGAGGATGTGGCGAACTTTCTCCAGCGATTCGTTGATGATCCGCTTGATCTCCTGATCGATCTCCCGGGCGGTTTCTTCGCTGTGGTATCGCTCGCGACCAGGTTCGCTCCCGCCCGCCAGGAAAATCGACCGTGAACTCTCGCGGTAGTTCACTCTGCCGAGCCGGCTCATGCCAAAATCCATGACCATGCTGCGGGCGATTTCCGTGGCCCGTTCCAGATCGTTCTGGGCTCCGGTGGAGAGATCGTTGAAGACGAATTCCTCGGCGACCGTGCCCCCCAGCAAGACCTGGATGCGGCTCTCCAACTCGCTCTGGGTCATCAGATAGCGGTCGCCCTCGGGCCGTTGCATGGTGTACCCCAAGGCCGCCAGGCCACGAGGAATGATGGAGACTTTGTGGACCGGATCGGTGTTGGGCAGACTGAAGGCAACCATCGCGTGGGCGCTTTCGTGATAGGCGACGCGTTGCTTCTCATCATCGCTGATGATCCGCTGACGTTTCTCCAGTCCGGCCGTGACCCGTTCCACCCCCTCGTTGAACTCCTCCAGAGTCACGGCGCTCTTGGTCTTGCGCGCCGCCAGCAAGGCCGCCTCGTTGACCAGATTGGCCAGATCGGCGCCGACGAAGCCCGAGGTTATGGCGGCCACCTCCTTCAATTCGACCGACTCATCGAGCTTGACGTCCTTGACGTGGACTTTGAGGATCGCCTCCCGGCCGCGGATATCGGGACGATCCACCAGGACGTGCCGATCGAAGCGGCCGGGCCGCAGCAGGGCCGGATCGAGCGTCTCCGGGCGATTTGTCGCCGCCATCACGATGACGCCGCTGTTGGAACTGAAACCATCCATCTCCACCAGCAGCGCGTTGAGCGTTTGCTCCCGCTCATCGTGCCCACCAACCACGCTCGTGCCCCGCGTCTTGCCCAGCGCGTCCAATTCGTCGATGAAGACGATGCAAGGAGCCTGCAACTGAGCCTGCTGAAACATGTCGCGGACCCTCGCCGCCCCGACGCCGACAAACATCTCCACGAAATCGGAGCCGGAGAGGCTGAAAAACGGCACCTCCGCCTCGCCGGCAATCGCTTTGGCCAGCAGTGTCTTGCCGGTGCCCGGCGGTCCGACCAGCAGCACCCCCTTGGGAATGCGGCCACCGAGCGTCCGGAACTTCTCGGGAGTCTTAAGGAACTCGACGACCTCGCGGAGTTCGTCGACGGCTTCATCAATGCCGGCCACGTCGTTGAACGTGATTCCAACGTCTTCGTGCGCAATCAGTTTGCCGCGGCTGCGGCCGAACGCCATGGCCGAGCCCGTCCCGCCGAATCGCCGCATCAAGATCAGCAAGAACACCACAAGCAGACCGGTGAACAGCAGCAGCGGCGCATATTGATCCCACCAACCGTTCGGCGTTTCCGCAGCGCGGACGTTGGTGAATCCGTGATCCTTGAGAAGTTGGAAGAGATAGTTGTTGTCGTCGGCCAAGCCGCGTCGGGCGGCGTGGAATTTCGTCTTCTTCGGTCCCGCGTGTTCAGAAGTGGGCTCGAGAACCTCGCGCGCAACGGTGCCGGTGATTTCGTCGAGACCAACCGTCAGATCCTCCAAGTGCGAATAGCGAACCCGCTGCTTGTTGCCATCGGTTCCCTCGCTGATTTCGATGGCCGCCTTGGGATTCTCTTCCGGACTCCCCTGCTCAATAAGCCGGACCAACTGCATGTATGGAATGGCAACGCCCATCCGATTGCCCAGAGCGGACACCAAAAACAGAGCGCCCACCCCGGCCGCCAAGAGATACCAGACAAGGCTGCTTCCCATCTGAGGGGGGCGTCGTTCGGAGGGCCGGCGTTCGGGCTGGTCGGCTTTTTTATCTTCGTTCATGGCGCAATTATAACACACCCCACCGCGCGATGAGGTAAGCTTGGGCGACCGGCAGCCGACTGCTGCCGCAAAGCCAGATGATGACGCCACGGCAGTCCGGACACAGGCGGCCGGGTCACTGTTCACCACAATAAAGGGGGCCATCGGTGTTGCCGATCGACAAGACTGCCCTTACAATAGTCATCTTTCTCAATGCCTGCCACATGCGTGGCTGCGACCCACCCCTCCTAAGCGGCCGAAGCATGGGTTTTCCCAACGCTCGTCGAGAACCCCATCGAGACCGCCTGATCGCATGAGCCGCCATGTGACGAACATCGCCGTCTTGGGCTCCACCGGGAGCATCGGCCGCAACGCGCTGGAAGTGATTGAGGCTTCGGAAGGCTCGTTGCAGGCGATCGCGCTGGCGGCAGGAAAAAACACGGCTCTGCTTAAAGAACAATCGCAAGCGATTCGGCCGCGTTGGATTGTGGTTGCCGACCCGGAGGCGGCCAATCGCGAGGACTGGTCGGATCTGCCGAGCGAGACTGAGTTGCTGGTCGGGGCGGAGTCGATTCCACGCCTGGTCGCCGAACCCGAAATCGACGTGGTTCTGTCGGCGATCGTGGGGCGAGCTGGGCTGGAAGGAACCTGGGCGGCACTGGATGCCGGAAAGACGGTCGCGTTGGCGAATAAGGAGAGCCTTGTCGTCGGCGGGCCGCTGGTTACCCGACTCGCTCGCCGCAAGCAGGCGTCGATTCTCCCGGTCGATAGCGAGCACAGCGCCGTCTTTCAGGCCCTACAAGCGGGCCGACGGGAGGAAGTCCAGAGGGTAGTGCTGACTGCCAGCGGGGGCCCGTTCCGCACCCACTCCAAAGAGCAGATAGCGGAAGTTACCGTCGAGGAAGCGTTGGCTCACCCGACCTGGGACATGGGACCGAAGATTACCATCGATTCGGCCACCCTGATGAACAAAGCGTTGGAGATCATCGAGGCGCGATGGCTCTTCGATTTGCGGCCGGAGCAGATCGGCGTGGTGATTCATCCGCAATCGATCGTTCATTCTCTGGTAGAATTCATTGACGGCTCGATCCTGGCGCAACTCAGCCCGCCCGACATGAAGTTGCCGATCCAATACGCGCTGAACTGGCCCAATCGCAAGGCAGGGGTCGCCCAGAGGCTCGACTGGAGTCAGGCCATGCGTCTGGAATTCGAGCCGCCAGATGAGGACCGTTTTCCGGCTTTGGGATTGGGGCTGGAGGTGGCTAGCGCCGGCGGAACTGCCGGCGCGGTTCTCAACGGGGCGAACGAGGAGGCCGTGGCGGCGTTTTTGCATGGCCGCATCCGATTTGACCGGATCGTGCCCATTTGTCAGCAGGTTCTTCAATTCCACTGTTTCGATCCGGAACCTACACTGGAACAGTTGCTCGAGTCCGACCGCTGGGCTCGTGAGGAGGTATCGCGTTGGATTGGTGCTTGATTGCCGCGGCGGACCCATCCTGGTTGGCTTGGACCATTAATATCCTCAAGGTCGCCATCGGCCTGGGACTGGTCATCTTTGTCCACGAATTGGGCCATTTCGTGGTCGCCAAGCTCGGCGGTGTGAAATGCGAGAAGTTCTATTTGGGCTTTGACATCGCCGGGCTGAAGCTGGCGAAATTCACCTGGGGCGAGACGGAGTACGGCATCGGAATTCTGCCGCTGGGCGGATACGTGAAGATGCTCGGGCAGGAGGACAATCCCGCCCGGCTGCGCGAAGAAATCGAGCGAGCAAAAGCCGCCGAAGTCGCGGAAAAAATGGCGCTGCCGGCCAAGAACGATTCGCCGCAAGACGCGGCGGCCGCCAATCCCGGCAATTCCGATCACCACGGCGAAGGACCGGTCGACCTCGAATCGGCCCAGCAAGCCCTCTACGATCCCCGCAGCTATTTGGCCAAAAGCGTTCCCGTTCGGATGGCCATCATATCGGCGGGCGTAGTGATGAACGTCATTTTTGCCTTTCTGTTCGCGATCGGCGCCTATTCGATCGGCGTCGAGCAACTGGCGCCCATCGTGGGCGGTGTGACACCGGGCGACGGAGCTTGGCAAGCGGGGCTGGAAGTCGGCGACCGCATCCTCCAGATCGGCGACGAGCGGATTTATTCGTTCATGGATCTGAAGTCGGCGATTTCGCTGGGCAACACCGAGAACGGTGTTTCCATGCTGATTGAGCGGCCCGGCCTTGACGAGCCTTTCCGCGTGACTGCCGAGGCGAAGAAGTCGGGCCTTGCGCCCACTGTTGGTATCGGCTTGCCGATGACCCCCTCGCTGAGACGGGACATGCCCGTCTATCCCGGTTCTCGGGCCGCGGTAGCCGAGCCGAAGTTCGAGCCGGGCGACCTGGTGGTTGCCATCGATGGCGAACCGATGCATGGCTATGCCGACATCGATGCCGCTTTGGCCCGCCACCGCGAGCAACCGCTACGGGTGACCGTCGAGCGGTTGATATCGCCGGACGGTCACGACGAGGCCGCTCAAGGCTCCGCGAAGCAGATCGACATCGAAGTTTCGGTCGCCCCCATGCGGCGACTGGGCGTGGTGATGGAAATGGGACCGATCGCCGGTGTGCAAGCCGGATCACCGGCTGCCGAGGCTGGGCTGCGGCCGGGCGACGTACTCGTGGAAGTCGACGGGGCGGCGATTGAAGACCCGCTGACCCTGCCCGACCGGTTGTGGCAGCGTGCGGCACAGCAGGACCAAGTCAAGTTGGCCGTGCGACGCCAGGGCCGCCAGGACTTGATGGAAGTCGAAGTCGCGCTGCGGCGCGTGGACCAGTACGATTCGCTCGTGCCGCCGGACAGCCCAGTTTCCGTGCCGGCGTTGGGCCTTGTCTACGAAGTGGGCAATCGTGTGACCGCGGTGTTGCCGGGAAGTGCCGCCGAGAAGGCGGGGATCAAGAGCGGGGATGGCGTCGATCGAGTTACCATTCTGCCGCCCAGCGCGGGGCAACTTCAGCAGCAGGGACTGGAGAAGTTCGTCGGCATGGTTCCCACCGATCCGATCATTGCGGATCTGAAGTCTGGAAAGTATCGCTGGCCTGCGGTGATGCGTTTGTTGCAGTCGGCCTTGCCGGGTTCCCAAGTCGAAGTCCAGCTTGCGTCGGGGCAAAGCGCGACGCTGGTGCCGTCGGAAGCCGACGACTGGTTCAACCCGGATCGCGGTCTGCTTTTTGAATACCAGGAGATTCTCCGCCGGGCGGAATCGTTTGGCGATGCGGTGCGGCTGGGGATGAGCGAAACGCGCGACGCACTGACCATGGTCTTCCAGACCGTACAGCGATTGCTCGATCAACAGGTCTCCATGAAAGCCCTCAGCGGACCGGTGGGCATCGCGCAAATGGCCTACTATTCGGCCGCCAAAGGCACCGGCGAGCTGCTCATCTTTCTGACGATCCTCAGCGCGAATCTGGCTGTGCTCAATTTTCTGCCCATTCCCGTGCTCGACGGCGGACACCTCGTCTTTCTCGCCTACGAAGGGATAACCGGCAAACCGCCCAGCGAACGGGTCCAGCTTGCCCTGACCTATGCGGGACTGCTCCTGCTGCTGACGCTGATGGTGTGGGTGCTGGGACTGGATGTCGGGTTGATCGCGCGCGAGTAGGAAACCGACTGCTCTTGTCCCATTTTTCCTAATCCGTTAGCATGAATCGCCGCTGGTTCGACTTCCCTCGATAGGGGAGTATGCCGAACGATTTGCTGGGAAAGCGGGCCACGGAGTGTCCCGTCTACACTCAAGAGGAGAACGGCCACGTATGCATACCACTCTGGCCGAGCTTACAGCACTGGTTGGGGGCCGACTGGTCGGCGATGGCGGTGTGGTGATTCGAGGCGCCGCGCCGCTTCACGACGCAGGCCCCGGCGACATTACGCTCGTCGATCGCGCCGACCGACTCTCGGCGTTGAAGAAGGTCCGGGTCGCGGCCGTCGTGATGCCCAGTGCCGTGCCGACCAACGGGTTGCCGGCGATCCTGGTCAATAACGTCCACGAAGCATTTACGTTAATCGTCGGCCGTTTCCGGCCGGCTCGCTCGCTGGGGCGGATCGGCATCAGCCCCTTGGCGTCCGTCAGCCCCAGCGCCAAGATCGGTAAAGAGGTCGACGTCCATCCCTTTGCCACGATTGCCGACGACGTGGAGATCGGCGACGGCACAACGATCCATAGCGGCGTCCACATCATGGCGGGAAGCCGGATCGGGGAGAACGTGACGATCTTTCCCAACTGTGTGTTGTATGAAAACACGGTCGTCGGCCCGCGATGCATCCTCCATGCCTGCACCGTACTAGGGGCTTACGGTTTCGGCTATTCCTACGAAGACGGCGCCCACCGTCTCTCCGCCCAGTTGGGCAACGTTGTCCTCGGCGCGGACGTCGATATCGGGTCGAGCACCACGATCGACCGGGGAACCTACGGCTCGACGGTCATCGGCGACGGCACGAAGGTCGACAACCAGGTGATCGTTGCGCACAACTGCCACATTGGTCGCCACAACCTGCTCTGCGCCCAAGTGGGCATTGCCGGCAGCACGACGACGGGAGATTACGTGACGATGGCCGGGCAGGTGGGGATTCGCGACCACGTACACATTGGCAACGGGGCGGTGCTTGGCGCGATGGCGGGCGTGATGAACGACGTGCCCGACCACGCCCGCGTCGTCGGCATTCCCGCCACCCCCGAGCGCGAGCAGATGGTTAAACAGGCCGCGCTGAGCAAGCTGCCCGAGATGCGGCGCGAGTTGAAACAGCTTCAAGCCACCGTCGCGCGCCTTACGCAAGAACTGGCGGCGATGCGGACCGGCGAGGATTCCCCAGACGGACAACAGGCGGAGACTTGATGCGCGGGCGTTGTTCCGATAGCGACATTCCGCTGAACCCAGCCCATGGCGCTGAAGACGATGGCCGCCCCCCACGCGTCGGCCTCTTGGCCGGCTGGGGACGATTTCCCGTCGTCGTCGCCGAGACGCTGGCGCGGCAGGGATTCCAGACCTATTGCATCGGCGTCCGCGGCTACGCCGACCCGGTTCTGGCCGAGGTCTGCCACGATTTTCATTGGGGCTCGCTGGCCCGCTTCGGCGATGCGGTTCGCTACTTTCGCCGCCACGGGGTGACCGACGCCACCATGGCCGGCAAGATCCACAAGACCTTTATGTTCCAGCCGTGGTTCTGGATCCGCTTGTTGCCCGACGTGCGGACCGTGCGGGCGTTTGCCCCCCATTTCCTCTTTCGCCGCAAAGACTGCAAGGACGACACGCTGCTGGGCCGAGTCGTCGAACTTTTCGCTGCCGACGGGATTCGCTTCGGGCCGGCCACGGATTACGCACCGGAGTTGCTTGTGAAACAGGGACAACTCACGCGCCGCGGTCCCTCCGCGCACGAGTGGAACGACATCCGCTTCGGCTGGCAGTTGGCCAAGGAGATGGGCCGGCTCGACGTGGGGCAGAGCGTGGCAGTGAAGAGCCAGGCCGTGCTGGCGGTCGAAGCGATCGAAGGAACGGACGAGTGCATTCGCCGCGCAGGCCACCTTTGCCGAGCCGGCGCGTTCACGGTCGTCAAAGTGGCCAAGCCGCAGCAGGACATGCGGTTCGACGTGCCGACGGTCGGGTTGGGGACCGTCCAGACCATGGTCGAGGCCGGCGCTAAAGTGCTGGCGATCGAGGCCGGGAGGACGATCATCGTCGAGGAGCCGCAAGTCGCGGAGTTCGCCGACCGCAACAAGCTGGTGATCGTGGCCGTGCGCGATGCGGAGATTGTCGCCGCGGCCGCCGAAACACTTGCGGCCAATCCGGTACAATAGCGTCAAAACGGAAAGAGAGACTCCGGATGACGCTCCTTGACAAACTCCAACGCCGCTTCGGGCACTGGGCCGTCCCCAATGTGACGGTCGGCCTGATTCTCGGGCAGGTTTTCGTTTACATGGTCGAGACCGCCCAGCCGGGGCGAATCCCCAATCTGGCGCTGATACCGGCGCTGGTTTTTCAGGGGGAGTTCTGGCGGCTGTTTTCGTTCGTCTTCGAGCCGCCGGTGACGCACCCGATCTGGGCATTGCTCTTTTGGTACGTGTTCTACTTGATGGGTTCGGCCCTGGAACACACCTGGGGAGCTTTTCGCTACAACATGTACCTGTTGCTCGGCTGGGCCGCGACGGTGGGGGCCTCGCTGTTGGCTCCGGAGTCGCCCGCCTCGGTGGGATTTCTGCAAGGCTCGGTCTTCTTGGCGTTTGCCTGGCTTTATCCCGAGTTTGTCTTCTACATCTTCTTCATCCTGCCGGTGAAGGTGAAGTGGCTAGCCTTGCTCGCCTGGATCGGCTATCTGCTCGCCTTCCTCGCCGGCGATTGGGTTGACAAGGTGTTGATCGTGGCCTCGGTCGCGAATTTCTTCGTCTTCTTTGGCAAAAGCATTGCCCTGCGGGTGCGAGCCGGAAGGCGGCGGATGGCCGCGCAGTCGGATCGCATCCGATCGCAGGACAAGGCCCGTCACCAATGCCGCATGTGCGGCATCACCGAACGGACCCATCCCAACGAAGACTTCCGCTATTGCTCCAAGTGCGAAGGCACGCAGTGCTACTGCTCCGCCCACCTCCGCAACCACGAGCACATCACCGCCGATCGGGAGGCAGACCGGCAATAAGAGCCTATCCCAAAACCGCCGGGGACTGGCTCATTTTGCGGAGTCTTCGGAGCAAAATGTGCCTGTCCCCCTCTCCGCCAAGGTTTTGGGATAGGCTCTAATGGCGACCAGCCGCCCAGATATCAGGAGCCGTCCAGCTCGATCGCCCGTGGAAACAAGATGTTGTTTTCCAGGTGGATGTGCTGGTGCAAGTCGGCCTCCATGCGTTGCAGTTCCTCGTACATCGCCGTGAAGGTCGGGCAGGCGTCGGTGGGAAGTGCGTAGTCGCGGGTAACTTCACGGAGCTTCGCTAGGACTTCTCCGGCGCTGTCATGCTCGTGTTCCATCTGCCGGATCGGATTGCGCGCCGATCCGAATGGAGCCCGCGGCCTGGGTGCGCCGTCCCGCACATGCGCCTCAACGGCCACGATGTACGGGAACAGCACTTGCTCTTCCTTCATCAGGTGACTGCTGATTTCCGTATCCAGCGCGCTGAAGAGTTCTTGCACCTGGCGGAGCACATCGCCGTGGTGCGCCCCGTGAGCCTTGAGCACCGTGGGCACCAGCGATCTCAGCCGCGGCAACGCGGTCTTCATATAGCCGTGGTGTACATCGACGATGTGGCGGACCAACTCGACGAGCGGTGCGGCATACCACTCTTTCTCCGTTGTTTTTGCCTCGCCTGGCGATGCCTGCAGGGCCTCTTCCAAGTCGCTGACCAACGCGGGGAGTTTCAGGTCACGTTCACCGCTTGCCTCGGAGAGCGACTTTCCTCCGCCGCAGCAATAGTCGATTCCATGCTTCTCAAACACCGGCCGGGTCTGCGGGTAGCGCCCCACCAAGTCCCGGACCGTCATCTTGCCGTCTATGTGGATTGTCATCTTGTTGACCTTTCTCGTGAAGACTGGGCGGCCTGAACGTCGTTCGGATCACCGATTGTCGCCCGTGGTACACCGAAACGGCTGGACAGTTCGTTGGCAATGCGCAGGAAGCCGTCATAAATTCCTGGCCCGACTTCCTCGGCCTCGACTTTCTCAAAAGCGGCCAATAGTTGCTCTTGATCCTTCTCCTTAAGCCGATGGTTGGCGGCGGGAAAGAGGCAGGTGTCCTCTTTGCGGATGTGTTCCCTGAGCAGGTTCAGGTAACTCCGGCCGTGCTGGACAAACCACTTCAGAGCCTCGGAATCGCCGGCTGCGGCCGGCTCAATTGCGGCGTCCATGCCCTGAATGTAGAGCCGGCCAAGCTCGTGCTCGCGGAGCATAACTACCACCGGACTGCACCCGCCCGCAAAACCGTTGGCCTCCATCACGGGGAAGAGTAGGGCCTCTTCCTTGCCATGATGGCAGTGATCGGCGAAACCGCGAAAGAACTCGATCGCCTGGCTCGCCGACCTGGTATCCAGGCTGCTTCCCGTCTCGCATTGCTCCAGAACCTTTTCCAGGCAATTCAACACCTGTTCGATAATGCGGTGTTCGTTCATCAGTATGTCGGTGGGTTGCATTGGTAACCTCCTGTCGAGACAAGACTGTCTAGTCTTCACGTCTGCTCCTCTTCGTAGTCTAGTGCGGCAACAAAGGGCACTCCAAGGTCAGCAGTGCTCGCAGAGAGGAATGAACTTGCTCCGCTTATCGAGAATCTGCGCGATCGTGACCCGGGAGAAGGCGGCCTCGATCGAGGCGTAGGCCTCGTCCAACTCGCGATGGAGAGGGCACAATCCCGTGTGCGACGCCAATCCCAAGGGACACTTGCGAATCCGGTCGATCGGGCCGAAGGCGTTGATCACGTCGATCAATGGGATCTCTTCCGCCGGTCGAGCCAGCGAGTATCCGCCGTGAGGCCCCGGTTGAGACCGCACCAGGCCCGCCTGAACCATCTGCTGCAAAACCCGGTGCAAATACCGGCGGGGAATCCGGGTCACCGCAGCTACTTTGTCCGCCGACTGAGACGCATCCGGATTCTGGGCCAGGTAGACGATGGCGCGGAGCGCGTATTCGGCGGTCTTTTGAAGCATTATCCGATACCCTCCACCATCGCATTCCTCTTTCAGGTCAGAATCAGGACGTCGTTGCCACAAGCGCTTCTTCCGAGTCCTCGATCGGCTCTCCCAGGTCTTCGCGCCGGTCGGCGATCGACCAACCTGTCTTCAGTCCGGCCACGAACCAGCCGAAGCCGATCGCTCCGACGGCAAAAATCGTGTCGCCGATGACCCGCAACCAGCGGATGGCCTGCAACGTGTCGTCCTGGAGAAAGTCGGCGGAACGGGCGTACCACAGCCCGTGCTCGACGCTGGCCCATGTCTGCGCCAGGCCGACGGGCAGCACCGACAGCAGAACCATCAGGGCTAAGCCGATGTTGATCGCCCAGAACGAGAAGCTCAGCACACCGGTCCGCCAGACATTGTGAGTCGCCAGCCCCTTCAAACAAAACAGCATCAGCCCCATTCCCAGCAATCCGTAGACGCCGAACAGCGCGGTGTGGCCGTGGACGGGCGTCGTGTTCAAGCCTTGCATGTAGTACAGCGCGATGGGTGGATTGATCAGGAAACCGAACAATCCCGCCCCCACCAGATTCCAGAAAGCGACGCCGACGAAGAAGTAGATCGGCCATTTGTACGCGCGGACCCAGGGCCGCGCCCGGCTAAGCGTGAGGTTTTCGTAGGCCTCGAAGCCGATGAGCACTAGCGGAACCACTTCCAGCGCGCTGAACGTGGCCCCCAACGCCAAAATCGCCGTGGGCGTGCCAGTGAAGTAGAGATGGTGGAACGTGCCGATGATGCCGCCGGAGAGGAAAACCGTGCTGGAGAAGATCACGGCGGCAGTCGCCGTCACCGTCCGCAAGAGTCCCATGCGCGTGAAAAGGAAGGCGATGACGACCGTGGCAAATACCTCGAAGAAACCTTCCACCCAGAGATGCACGACCCACCAGCGCCAATACTCGGCGATGGCGAGATTCGTCTGGCGTCCCCACATCACGCCTGCCCCGTAGAACAGCGCGATAGCGGCCGATGCCACGACGAACATCGCCAAGAGGTGCTTGTTCTCTTCTTTTTTGCGAAATGCCGGCGCCAATGCCCGGATCATCAATCCCAACCAAAGAAACAGCCCGACCAGAAGAAACAGTTGCCAGAAGCGTCCCAGATCGACATACTCGTAGCCCTGGTGCCCGAACCAATAGTTCATTTCCAGGCTCATCCGCTGACGGGTGGCAAACCAGGTGCCGAATAGCGTTCCGCCCACAATGATCAGCAAGCAGACGAAGAGGAGGTTCACGCCCGCCCGCTGGTATTTCGGCTCGCGGCCGGAGACGGCCGGTGCGATAAACAAGCCGGTGGCCAGCCAGGCGGTCGCGATCCAGAAGATCGCCAACTGCGTGTGCCAGGTTCGCGTGACCGAGTAGGGCAGCCATTCAGCCAGTGGAATTCCGTAGAACCCTTCTCCCTCGACGCCGTAGTGCGCCGTCACCGCGCCCAATCCCACCTGAACGACAATCAGAGCCGCGACGACCCAAAAGTACTTCAGCGTCGCCTGCATCGACGCCGTCGGCTTCAGCCCCAGCAGCGGATCTGAGGAGGGCAATGCCGTCGGCTCTTCCTCGCGGTTCTTCAGCACCGCATAGTACCAGGCCAACGTACCGATCCCCGCCAGCAGCAGCACGAAACTGACCACCGACCAGACGACAATCGCTCCGCTGGGGCGGTTGCCGATCAGCGGTTCGGCCGGCCAGTTGTTGGTGTAGGTGATCGGCGGCGCGGCGGAGAGGCCCGCCGTGTCGACCGGATCGCCATCCACCGGTCGCTCGGTTCCGCATGCCCAGGCGGTCCAGAAGAAAAACGCATTGAGCAACCGTTGACGTTCCGGATCGCGGACCGTGCGTTTCGCGATGGCGTAGGCGTTGCGGAGTTCCGGCGGCGTCATGCCGCCATCGGCAAGCCCGACGACATCCGCCGGAAATTGCTCAGCCTCGCCGAAGATGGCGGCATAGTAGCGCCCCACCGCGTCGATGGCGGCGGCCCTGTCGGACGACACCACAATCTCATCGCGACTGCGGTCGTAGGTGTTCGTGCGAATTTCATCGCGCAGCAGAGAACGCAACTCGGCCTGCTGCGGCCTTCCGAGGGCGTCATAAGGCTTGCCGTGGTCTTTCTCACTCCAGTGATTCAGCAGCCAAACACACTCCCGATGCAGCCAGTCGGCCGACCAATCGGGGGCGACATAGGCGCCGTGCCCCCAGATGCTCCCCAACTCCTGGCCGCCCAACGACTGCCAGACATTTTGCCCGTCGCGGATATCCTGCCCGCTGAAGAGAACCTCGCCCTTGTCGGCAACAACCTTTTGCGGGATCGGGGGCGCCTGGCGATAGATCTCCCTGCCGTAATAACCCAACACGGCAAACGACGCAATGATCACCACCCAGAGGCCCAACCACAGTCTTTTGTATCCCATCATCTCCCTTTCCCGTTGGAAGCGACAAATTCCGACTGAGCGGATCGTCGGCGAAACCTCGTTCCCACCCTCTTTGGGCAAGAATCTTCCGCGTCGCACTGAAAAAAATGCACCATGATATGTAGAATTATTTTACGCCGGCTGTTTCGGAGGTCAAGGGGCGTTCATCTTCTGCAATTGATGAAGGTCGGCGGCCAGAAAACGAAGTGCTTTGACGTTCCCGTGCCGCCGTCGTACAATGAACTTGCAGTTCTCTTAGGGGATGTCGTGGAGCCCGGTCATGACAACACATCGATTGCTGATTCTGACGTTGGTTTTGGCAGTGTCCACGCCAGGACTGGCCAAGGACAAAGAGCGGGTATGGACCGATAGCGCCGGAGTGCAGACCGAGGCCGAGTTTGTCCGAGTCCACGAGGGGAAGGTCATTCTGCGACGTGGCAATCGTATGCTCACCGTGACCTTCGATGGGCTCAGCGCCGCGGATCAGCAATATGTCCGCGACGAACTCGCCGCCAAGGGGCAAAGCCACCTGTTGCCGTCGAACGATCAAGACGCGGTTGCCGACGCAGCGGCGTTTGGCCAGCCGGGCGAGATGCCCGCGGGCAATGCCGCCGCCGCTGCAGCCGGGTCACCGGCAGCCGATCGCGTACCGAGTGGAGGCAGGCCCGGCCGTGCTTTGCCCCCAGCCGTTGTCGCCGTCGAACCTTCACCTGCCTCGCCCGGTTCGCCTCGCGTGTGGAAGGACCAGGCGGGTCGACAGTTGGTAGCCGAATTTGTCGGCGTCGATGGCAATCAGGTGACTCTCATGAAAGACGGTCGGCGCGTACCCTGTTCGTTCGGCTCGCTCAGCCCAGTGGATCAGCAGTACGTCCGCAATGAACTGTTGCGACGCGGACAGGGGGATTTGATACCGAAACTCGTCGAGCAACCTGCTGCCACACCCACCGTCGCGGAGGAGCCACCGGCTTTGCCTGCCGCCGACCTGAGAATGCCGGGGGAGATGATTCCCGCTCCAAGCATCGTCCAACCGGCGGCGGATGCCCCCTCATTGGCCACGGAAACAGCCGCACCACCGGCCCAACATCCGGCTCGAGACCTTTCGGCGGATTCCTCCGAGATGCCCTCGGCACCGCCAGCCGAACCATTCGCGCGTGACGAGCCGCTGCAAGAGGCTTCGGCTGAGCAGCCGCCAGCGACCGCGGCGACGAAAGCGGCCGAGGTCTCCGATTTTTCCTGCGGAAACTGCAACGAGCCGCTTCCTTTTCATTTCTCGCTCGGTCAGCGTTGTCCCAACTGCAAGGCCAGGGTTATGTATGAAGCGCCGGCCGGAGGGCCGGCGGCTCGCGCCGACAACATCGAGTTGCCGCGCTGGTGGCTTGCCATTGGAGGAGTCGGAGGGCTGTTTGCCGTCGCCGCCGCTTTCTTGCTCGGCGGCGGAAATCGTGACGAGTGACCGGATTCTTTTCGGAATATAAACCTCCGAGGGTTTTCACGGCACCTGGCGCCCCGTTTGGATCAGGTCAGATTTGCGAAGAAACCTTGCAACGCGACTGACAAACCCGCGACGACGGCAATCAAGAGCGCCAGCAGACAGGGAATCAGCGGGCGAAGACTTCGATGTCGATCCTGCTGAGGGTCGACAATGTATCGAAGCACATAACCGGCGGGAATCGCCAACATCGCCAGCCCGTACGCCGGCAGTAGCAAACCGCCGCCGAACTCCATGATGTCGCCGTCGCCAACGATCGGACCGACGGCGATCAGCAAAGGCGGCAGCACCAGAAGAAAGACACCGCTAAGGATAGCATGACGGCCCACCCGGCCGTGAATCGATTCTCCGCCGGTCTCGGCCACGGCGGCTGCCTTGGAATGTGTATACCGGGTTTGGGGCACTCGGCGATCGGCCACTTGATTCAGGGTGTCACGGTGGATCAACCAGAGCATGATGCCCAGCGGTCCGAGAAGGGCGTAGAGCAGCAGCAGTGGCGCCGACATCCCTCGGTTGTCGCCGCGCGCGATTGTTCCGGCGACCAGCAGGAGAATTCCCAATCCGAGCGCTGCTATGCCGAACTGGTGGACGTTTCGGTCGATGAGCGGGAACGAATCAAGGCCGGTCGGATGGCTCGCCGCCCACAACAGCAGGGCGAAAGCCCCGAGCACGGCCACCCCTCCCGTCCAAAGCAGTCCGAGACCCAACCGCCGCCAACGGCCTTTCGGTTGCATCGTGCCGAAGGTTTCCGGGAATGGGAGGGGCTTCGTCCGCGGCAAAGTAAGCGATTCGGCCTGCTGGTTGATGAGCGAGTGGGAGCCGGAGGGCGACGGTTGCTGAATTCGAGCCAGGTGGGCGTCCAGAACCGCGGCCAGTTCTTGAGCACTCTGGAACCGTCGCTGCGGATCCTTCTGGAGAAGGCAGTCGATAATCTCAGCCAGCCAGTGCGGCACCTCGGGATTCTGTTCAACAATCGGACGGGGTGTATCCTGTGTGACTCGCTTGATTACGTGGGCCAAGCTGTCGCCTCGGAACGGGCTGTGCCCCGCAGCCATGGCATACATTACCGAGCCGAGGCTGAACAGGTCGCTGTGATGATCGACCCGCTCGCCGGATGCCTGCTCCGGCGACATGTACTGCGGCGTTCCCGAGATCTCACCGGTGCGTGTGACGGTGATGTCGTCGATCGCCCGCGCAAGCCCGAAATCGGTGATCTTGACCCGTTCGACACCATTCTCCAGCAGGATGTTCGCGGGCTTGATATCCCGGTGGATGAGGCCCTGTTTGTGCGCCGCCGCCAACCCTTCGGCGATCTGACGACTGATCCGCAGTATTTCCTCCAGTCGTAACGGTCCCGATCGATCAAGCTTATCCTGGAGTGACTGGCCGTCGACGCATTCCATCACAAGAAAAGGCGGAGCCGTCCGGCGGGCATCGGCGGGCGTGGCGGCGGATTCTTCCACGGCGTGAATGGTCACAATATGCGGATGACTGACCGCCGCCGCGGCCCTGGCCTCCCGGAGAAACCTACGGCGGGCGTTGGGATTGGCCGCCAGTTGAGGGAGGAGAACCTTGACCGCGACGATGCGACTGAGTTTTGGATCGAAGGCTCGCAGGACGACTCCCATGCCGCCGCGCCCGATCACGTCGTGTACTTCGTACTGCCCCAGCGTGCCGAGGCAGCCGGCTTCTTCCGACGGGGCAAGAAAACCAAGCGACAACTCTTCCGCGGGGCGACGGCCACCGGTGGGGATTTCGAGAAAGCTGCCCGCATCTTCGTAGGCCCGCAGCAACGCCGCCACCCGCCGGCGTCGCTCGTCGTCCTCGCCGCAGACCTCAGCGAGGTAAGCCTCGCGCTCGGCCGAATTATTCTTCTCCAACGCTCGTAGAAACAGACCTTCGATGGATTGCGGATCGACCGAAAGCCCGCCTGGTGGGGGCGTTGCAGCTTCATCCGAAACGCGGCTGGGCTTCTGGGGGTTGTTCGTCGACATGGCTCTTTCCAGTGATGGTGAAACGGTCTGCCTCTACCATGTCATGCGATGGAATCGCCAGGCGCGCCTCATTCGCTTCCGGAATTCTTTTTTTTGGCGCAAGCTCAGTTCCCGCGATCCAATTCTCCACGAACTCGCTCGAAAAGCCATGCTTTGGAATACGCCCACCAGCGGGAGGCCGTCGCCCGGGAAATGCCGAGCGCCTGGGCCGCCTCCGATTCCCGCAAACCGGCGAAATATCGCAGCTTGACCAACTCGCACTTCTCCGGTTCGGCCCGCTCGAACTCCGCCAGCGCTGAATCCAATGCCCTGATTTCCTCCGCGCCGGGGGCATCTTGAGAAACCGCGATCTCCGCCAGTTCGACCCGCTTCATGTCGCCGCCATGTTTCGCGCGGGCTTTCCGGCGGGCTTGTTCGACGAGGATGCGTCGCATCGCTTCGGCGGCCGCGCCGAAAAAGTGCCGCCGATTCTCCCAGGTACACTCGCTGCCGGATGTCAACCGCAAAAAGACTTCATGCACCAAGGCGGTGGCCTGGAGCGTGTGGCCGGGAGATTCGTCTTTCATCTGCGCGGCGGCGAGTCGGCGGAGTTCGTCGTAGACCAGCGGAAGCAACGCTTCCGTGCTTGCGCGGCCGCAGTCGATCGCCTTGAGAATGACGGTTACGTTGGACATGGACCGTGCCTCCAACTGACTCGCTGTTCTGAGGCAAACTCCGAGAATTGGCAGCGTTGCTCGGGCAGATCACTCGCTTGCACCCTGCTCGGCCCGCAGAAAGAGTTCACCAAGTCGGAATTGAAAGCCAGGGAGCACATCACCGCCGTCTAGGATATCATCTTCTGTCAGGGTCGTGCAGTCTTCGGGCGAGGTATAGACGCGAGCCGATCGGTCTGCGGGGTCGATCAACCACACCAGCCGAGATCCTCCCTCGAAGTATTCCCGAAGTCTGCGTTCCATTTCCGGCCTCGTGTTCCCTTCCGATAGGATTTCGACGGCCAGATCGGGAGCGATTGCCGGAAGGGGATCGGCGCGTGAAGGCTTTCCGCCTGGAAACCTCTCCCATCGCACGAAAGAGACGTCGGGAATGCGAACCTGCGAAGGGAGGACTCTCAACATGCCTCCTTCCCCAGCGGCCGCGCCGAGGGGGCGTCTGTCGAGATAAGCATTCAAGTAATGGAGTAAGATTCCAGCCAACACGGACTCGTAGTAGCCCACGATCTTCTCCACAAGAACGCCGTCGATGAGTTCGCAGAGCCGGCCCGTCTGCCGGTGGACTTCGAGTACATCCTCTTCCGTTGCCATGCCCGGCGGCGGATGCAGCCGAACACGTTCCGCCGGGACGCTCAGGTGCTTGAGCATGTCGGCGACCGTCCAATGGGCAGGAAGCACCGTTGGCAATACGGTGGCCATAGATATACCCTCCAAATCGCAATATGAATCCGGATCGAGCAGCGGCGGATTGGCCGTTCCTCTTCCACGATACCGGTTCATTGCCACCCAACTAGTATAGTCGAACGACTTCGTGCCGAATACCCCTTGGTGGAAGCGCCTGCCGCAGGGCCGTTGCGATTCTACGTGCCGGGATCTCATTCCATGATCGGGGCAACTCAGTGGAGGCGGGCGATGATCGTCTGTGAGGACGCATCCTTGGCGACGTCACCGGCCTGACGAACGTGTGCCGCCGCCCGTTCTCTCTACCACAATCGAAGCACCGGCGCCGGACGGGATGGCGACACCGCGGATCGTCAGCCGCCCGTTGCCATCGGCTTCAGTCTCGCTGGGTGGAGCATCGCCGACCCGAACTTTCAGCCGCTCTCCCGGTCGGATTCTGAATTGCTGCAAACGGCGGAGCGTTGCGTCGGTGGTCACCGGGTATTCGATGCCCGGGTAGCTTGCTTGGACCGTAATCATGTAGCGGTCGGGCCCATCCCGGACATCGCTCCAATCCATCCCACGATTCATCCAGCCAACGATGTCGCCATCCTCGGGCCGGCCATCGCCCGGGTTGCGATTCGACGACGTATTGGAGAACGCGGGGAAACTCTCGTCGCGGCGAAACTGCCGAAACCGCTGGGCCCATGCCTTTACGTCGGCAGGGGCATCCTTGCCGCAGCCGGGGTGATCTCCGTTATCCCAGTAAACGGCAAACCCTTGCCGCGTGTCGTTCAGCGCTCGGTAGAACGGAGGATTGTTCTGCCAGGGAATCGAGGCGTCCTGCCGGCCATTGATCAGGAACACCGGCGGCAAGTCCTCTTGGCTTTCGCGTACAAAACGCTCTCCGTTCATGCGGGTGAGCAGACCCACATCCTCGTTGGTTTTCAGATCGGCCGGGATCGGGCCTGTCCAGCACGAAGGTTCCAAACGCCAGGCACTTCCTCGTCCCAGATAGGTGTAGCTCACAATTGGCACATGGGCATAGACCGCCGCAAACAATTCAGCACGGCGAAAGCCGAAGGAGATCGTTCCACAACCTCCCATGGAACTACCGGAGCAGTACCAGCGATTCAATTCCGGCTGATAATAGTCGCGCACGAAATCGAGTATCCAGAGGTTGCGGCGTTCGGTGTAGTTCGTCGGCACGCCTCGGCCCATCAGCGCGCGGTCAAAGATGTTGGAGTTGTATCCGTACCAGAACGTCCAGATCGCCGGAGTTCCTCCGTCGCCCGCCTCCGTGTGCGGCCGATTGATCCAGACTCGATCCGTCGGCCGCACGACGACTTCACCTTCTTGGATCCGCACGCTGAACTTGAACGGTAGACCTTCGCGCCAGCCCATCGTGGCATCACCAAAAACGAGATACTCCATGCTCGGCACCACGCCCCCTTTGGCGTGCAGGTGCAACCACATTGCCTTGCCACGACCGTCACCCCGTGTCGGAGGAGACTCGCTTCGCTGCCAGATGGGCTGGATGGGTGCGGCTGCGGCTGCGACACCCTGGTCGAGTGAGTTCACTCCGATCGCGAGCTGCGTGTTCTCTCGGCCGTCGCGGTCCGTGGACGTAACCGCGAAGTACAACTTGCCACGACTGTCCGCGGCCACCGTATGGACGAACAGCCCGCCTGCCGGGTCCAGTCGCCGGGCGCCGGGTGTCAAGAGCCATCCCACCGGTTCGGCAACCGGCTTGTCTTTGGCAAAAGAGGCAGGGTCCGCCCACCAATCCCTCGCGCTATGCTGTTCGATGTGATGAGCGATCCGCCTGGCCCGCGCCACATCGGCAATGACGATTTCCGACATGTAGACATTGAAAGTTGTTCCTGGCGGAGTCTCCGCCTCCGTCCACATGAGAAACACTTGCCCACCCTGAGTGATCGCCTTGAGGTTGGCTATCGGGGATGTCGCCTGAACACCGTCCGTCGCAGTCCAAGCTAGAATGGTCGACAGGAAAACGCGTGTAATTCTTCTCATGAAAACGATACTTGCGTTAAGTTGAGCGGGATGGACTTCGTTCGGCGTGCAGAGGACATACTGAATCAGGAATGGAACATTGGATTTGGCACACGCTCCGAGTTTAGGGCAGGAAGAGTCGGGTGGTCAAGGCAGTTCCGGAGAAGGGGGTGCAACCATAACCCTGTTCTCTCCTCCTCCACCGTCGCCCGCCCCGTAAACGGCTACTCTGAAATGGACTTCGTATCGCAAACTCGGGACTGAGGTAATTGGCCCCGTCCCTGCTCCGACGAGGGAGGTCCGCGTAGAGGGCGCACCATGCACTCTGCGATTTTAGGCAGCATGGGATTGGTAGCAACGGGAGCCGGTGAGACGCTGCGGGCGATTTCGCCAGAAGCGAGCAAGCGTGGGGGTGTCGCTGAGGTGGTCGGCGAC
>JAAYEH010000613.1 GCA_012728855.1 Rhodopirellula sp.
TAGATTTGCGAACCTTCCCCAACGGAGGACCAAGAAATGAAGAAAACCCAGAGTCACACCGCTCGCCGTCCCCGTCGCCCCGCCAACGCGTCGGCCCAAAAGCTCAAGCCGGGATCGCATCCGGTGCCCGAACCCGGTCACGGTGCCGCGCCGGCGCCCGCTGTCCCCGCCGTGCTGCCGGCCCAGATCCTGCCGGCCATCACCGCCTCGCTGGATTTGCCGGTCGGCCCGGAGGGGCTGATCGACTCCGTGAGTGCCAAGTTCGAGCGTTTCGTGATGGAGCAGATCCGCGCCGGCGAGCAGGTCTGCGCCGCGGCCAAGCAGCAGCTGTCCGAGTGCGAACAGCAGTTTCAGAAAGTGGCCCACCGCGCCGCCGAACGCTGGGCCAAGAGCGCCCAGCCGCACTTGGAGCAAGCCCGCCGGGCCTTGAACCTCCGTGGCGAACTGCAGTTGCAGTGCGAGGTGACCCACACCGAGCAAGACAACGGCTTGCCGATGGTCACGGCCGAAGCGAAGTTCTTCACCGAAAAGCGTCCCAGCGGCTACGGCGGTTGCACCTACGCCGACGAGATGGAACTCAGCTTCGAGATCGCGCTCGCGGAAATGGCCGAAGAGGGCGATGAGCCCCAACAGGCGTGGCAGACACTGCAGGCCAGCCGCCAGAGCAGCCAGCAGCAGACCGATCTCTTGATCGCCTGGCGAAAGAAGTTGGCGGAGATCCCCTACGTGCAGCGGCAGGCCAAGGCCCATCTGACCGACGTGCTCCTGCAGCAGACTGAGCCGGGCCGGCAGCTGTACCAGACGCTGCAGGGCCAGTTCCAGGACTACTTCGCCGGCCTGCCCACGTTCAACACCAAGTCGCTGCCGGCGTGAGACTGGCCTCACCCGTACGTTCCCGCAGACGCCGGGAGCTTTTCCCGGCGTCTGCTTTCTGTTCTTGGAGGTGTCTATGGCACAGGGCGAAAAGATCGTGGGTTGTTACCTGGCAAAGCGGCTTTACGAACCCGCCGTGGAGTACTGGAGAAGCAGCAGCAGTCAACAGGAGCTGCTGGACAAGCCGCCGCACGAAGCAGTATTTCTGGACGGTGCAGAGCAGGTGGAAGCCTATTTCCAGCAGTTGCGTCCGGTGCCCGATGCATACCGGAAGTACGTGCCCGAGGCGTCCCGTTTAGACTGGCTGCAAAGGAGCAACGGCTACGGCTTCTTGATCTTGCCGGTGCCTGTGGTCCCGACCGAGGAGAGCATCACAGAGCAGGTGCAAGCCGCCACACAGGCAGCTGGGCCGGTGTGGCTTGCGAACACCGACCTGCAACACTGCCGCGGGCAGTTTCCGGCCGAGGCCGGTTACTACTTACAGCTCCGGACTTTGCCGCTCGACCTGGCGCACCGTAGTCGCCGATCGCGTTGGCAAGCCCATAAAGAAGAATACGTCGAAGTGCGTTACGCTCCGAGCAGCGCCCGACGCTCGCTGCACGCCCGCAGGCTTCTGGCCAAGCGGGACGCAATTTCGGTCGCTGAGGTTTGCTATCTGATCGATGCCCTGGCCGCCGAGGCCCGTTCCTTCGGCTGGTTGACGGGTTACAGTCCGACAAGTTGGCATCGCGCTGGTGTGCGGACCCTGGTCGCGTCGCTGAACTCGGTGCTGGCCGTGCATCAGACCATTTGCGGTCGCTGGGCCTACCGGGAAAACCTGCAATACGTCCGCTTCGTGCGACACGCCAGAGCCACCCAGCAGGCGACGCTGCGCAAGTTCCGGGATCAGGGCTTCCGGGCCTGGCTCCAGCGGGAGCTTCGCAGCCGGACAGTCAGACTCGCCGTCGCAAGAGCAGGCATGACCGACGTTGGCCACTGCCCGAAGTGGAAACCTCCGTGCTTACCGCTGCCGTTCGACGCGGCGCAAGCAGCAGAAAAATCGCGTCGAAAGAACAGCGGAGCGCGGCTGCCCAAGCGTTGATGTCGCTGCCGCCCACGCAAACACCCGCCTCTTCATCCATGACAACAGCTCACCTTTTGTGCAAGGAGACGATCATGCCCGACGCGACCGAAGCTGTCCGTCGAGAAATGCTGGCCGAGATCAACGCTCAACCGGGCAGTCGCGAAGCCTTGGAGGCCGAACACGGCCAAGTCTGGAACACCCAAGAACTCGGCCAGGAGTTCGAGGTCCTGGGCTTCGCGGCACCGATCGTCGTCGTCCGACGCCGCTCGGACGGTGTGCTGGGCTCACTGTTCTTCCAACATTCGCCCCGGCATTACTTTGCCTTTCAAGCCGACTGACCATGCCGGCAAGCACAATGGAGGCATGAATCAGCCATGTTCAACGTCAACACCCTGAAACTGGCAGTACGCGATCTAGCCGTTGCCAGCGTCCTCGATGAATTGGAGGACCAGGACGCCCACGCCGCGTTGCCCAAGAGCCACAAAGACCCCCGATCGTTCGTAGACGAAGCGGTGATGTCCAACGCGGAAACCCTGCTGGAACTTGTCGCCAACGTCGGCGAGATCATCGGCGCGGTGAGCGTTGCTTGGCAGCAGGACGTGTGGCTGGTATTCTACCACATGGGGCTGCGCACGGACAGACAGCAAGCAAACGCGCTGTACTATCTCGTCATGTCGGTCTTCGGGCACGGCATCGGCCTAGACGACGATCACAGCGAGATGCTGAGCCGCGCGGAGCGGATACTACACGGCTCGTTTCCGGCCTACACCGGCGTGCATCGGGACCAATACTGCTGCTTCACGGACCCGATCAGCTTTCTGCTGCAGTATCCCAACGCAATCTGTTGATCAGCCGTACTGTCCCCCTTCCCTCCGCGATTCTGCAGACCGTTTCCCTCCTGCTCCGTCTTTCGGCTGCAGGTGTCCGGTCGTCGACGAGTCCCAGCCTGGCGCCGAGATCCGCCGGGTTGCCCAACTCACATTGATCTCTGCTCTGTCACCTGATTCGGAGGATTACGCTATGCCTTTGACCCTGAATGTCGGCATTTCCAAGAAAGTCGGCCTGCCGGATTTCGGCAGTGTCGGCGCCACGTGCAACGTCAGCGTCGAACTGGACGCTGCCCTGCTGAGCCGCGAGCCTGATGCCTTCCAACAGCACGTGCGCCGTGCCTATGCCGCGTGCAGCCAAGCCGTGAACGACGAGTTGGCCCGGCAGACGGCACCTGGAGCCTCTGGGCCGCCAGGCAACGCCAGCCCCACCGCTGCCGCGGCTGCCAACGGCAATGGCACTGCTGGTAACGGCCAAACCAAGCCCGCCAACAACGCTGTTAGCCACGCCCAACAGACCAATAGCAACGGTAATGGCAACAGCAACGGCTCGCACGGCGCCAGTCAGAAGCAGATCGGCTACATCAACCAGTTGGCCCGGCAGATCCGCGGCTTGGGCGTGCGCAAGCTGGACTCGCTCACGGGCAAGATGTTCGGCAAACCGCTGGCCGGCCTGAGCAGCCTGGATGCCAGCGCTTTGATCGACCAGCTCAAGGCCATCAAGGACGGCAGCGTGTCGCTGGATGCGGCTTTGAACGGAGCCCCGTCATGATCCGCCTGGCAGCCAATCACAGAGAAGCCGTAAACCAGAGCCAGGGCGTCTGGGACTACATCAGCCCCAGCCGCCTGAATCTCTGGCTCAAATGCCCGCTGGCCTGGAAGCTGCGGTACATCGACGGCGTCAAAACTCCACCGACGCCCGCTCTGTTTCTGGGCACGCGGGTCCACGACGCCTTGGAGATGTTCTACCGACATCGGCAACTCGGTGTCGGTCTATCCGTCGAAACGGCCGTCAAACGAATCGCAGACAGCTGGGAAGCGGCAGTCGAAACCGAGTCCATGACCTTCGAGTCGGTGGCGGCGGAGTTGCAGCTCAAACAGCAGGCAGCTGATCTGGTCAGGGTCTACCTGACGCTGATGGCCGACGCCAACGACATTCCCCTGGCTGTCGAGACGACGCTGCAACGCCCGCTGATCGATCCGGCGACCGGCGAGAACCTCGGGATTCCCTTGCTGGGCGTCCTGGACTTGATCCTGGACGACCGGGACGGCCCGCTGATCTGCGACTTCAAAACGTCAAGCAAATCGGCGGCTCCGTTTGAGGTCACGCACGAAATCCAGCTTTCCTGTTACGCGTACCTGTACCGTCGCTCGACGGGCAGGGAAGAGGGCGGTCTGGAAATCAGGTCCTTGATCAAGACCAAGGTGCCGAAGATCGAGTTCCACCGCTACGAGCCGCGGAACGATCGCCACCTCCGGCGGCTGTTCGCGGTGGTGCGGGCGTACCTGGACGATCTGGACGCCGGGCGGTTTGTGTTTCGTCCCGGACTGGGCTGTGCGATGTGCGACTACCGGGATGACCACTGCGGGTCGTGGGAAGCGTGAGCGCACGAATCAGGCCGGCGCCGCACAGATCATGTTCTCCGTTCCCGTCTTCACCTTCGCTGCGGCGGGCGGTGGAACGGGACGGGGAACGCGAACTGCAGGCTGGGCCAAGTGGCCCCCCAAAATCTTTCTTTTACCTATCAGGTGGAACGCGTCCAACGCGACGCGTACGGCCGTTTCGCAAACGATCCGAGCCGCTGTCCAAGTCACCAGAGGCTTGCGCCCCGGACTTTGACCTCTACTCGCTCAGCCATGCCTTCAAACGCGCCACTACGAGGCGGCTGCAATCGACGGCTGACTTAGGGTCGATTCGCTGGAAATCCGGGTGGTGCGAGTTCTGCATTTCGATCAGTACCCAATCCCCCGCCCGGTCACAGACGATCAAATGCACATGGTGGACCTGGGTGTCGGACAGGCCGTAGTCGGCAAAGACAACGTAATCGGTCGCTGGCGGGTTCTTTCTGACGAAGTCGCGAAATGCCCGGGCAGTATCCCAAAGGACCTTTTGCTCGTTGCTGTGGCCAGAGATTTTCAGTGCCGGGTCGGTTTCCGATACCTGCGTCTTGCACAATGCGGATTCGTTGAGCATGACGACCAGTTCGGCCGCGGTTTGATTGTCGGACTGGTCGCCCACGTGGATCGGATGAACCGTGCATGTTGAACTCTTGCTGTTCTTCTTCAGCGTTGCCGCGCGTTTCGCAATCGCGTCCAGTTCATCCTTGCCAGGAACGCCGGCGTCTTTCTGCCAGAACTGAGCCATCTTCCCCTGCGGGGCATCGGGACGAAGTGGATCTTCGAGTTTCCAGAATTCCTGAAGGCGTCGGGCGACGAATACGCAGCAGGTCATCGGGTCCTTCGGCGAGTGCAACGCCTTGTCCAACTGAGCCTTGTCGGCGGACTCGGCAAGGATTACCTTGCCCGACCTGTCGGCCACGATCGTGCGAATCTCATTCACGCCGCTCCCCGGCGTGCCGACAAACTGGGTGAAGACAGCATACTCGGTCTTGATCGCCTTGCCGCCGACCTGCTTGCCGAACGCTTCGGCAATCCTATTGACGTCGTCGGTTTTCGGCGGGACGAAGACGGTATCAGCCACTTCCAGATCTTCGACGCCGGCTCGTTCCAGTAACGTCGCCACGACGATGCCAACGCGTTTGGCAAGTTCCTCCGGAAACCTGTCGGGGCTGGCGACGATGGGAAATACGGTCACCGATGGCTTCGCATCGTCCGATGGTTCGGCGGCGTGTGAATTCGTTCCCCCGAGGGCGATGGCCAGCGTTAGAACTTCAATCGGCACGAGTCGGCATTTCATGGCAGTGGTTCCTCGCTAAGACGGTCGACGTGTCAGGCACAACACGCATACGCGACAAACGCAGTGTAATGAGCTAGAAAGAATAGCAAAGTACGGACCAACACCCCTTGGTTGCAGTGTGGAGGCTCGCCATGCTCTGGATACACCGCGTCGCCGTCTTCGTCGCTGTTCTGGCGACAAGCTGCTCATCGGCTCTTGCCCAAGGAGCCGCGACTGACCCTGTGCCGGGTGGCAGCACGATCACCATCGAAAACGCCTCGACGCGGCTGGTTCTCTCGCCTGACGGCGGAATCCAATCGCTGGCGCTGCACGATGGCCGGGAACTACTCGCACAAGCGGATGCCCGCCTGATGCTGCTGCGCATCGCCGGCAGGTGGCACAGTTCCTCGTCGCTGGCCGTGAGCCGCGACGCCGACGATTACCGATTGCTGGTCGGGTTTGATGGTATCCAGGTCACGGCCAAGGCGATCATCAAGCCGCACCCAACCTATTTTGAGATCCGGTGCGAAGGTCTGCAGGGCGATGGCTGCAAGGAAGTGGAACAATGGACCTTCGCCAACGTGCCCGTGAATGTCCGCGCCAACGTCGGCACCTGGCTGAACATCGCCTGGGACGATGGCGTGGCGGTGGCGCTGACCGCGTTGGACGAGAAGACAAACGCGACGGGCTCGCCCCTGCTTCGCGCTACCTCCCTCCGCAAACTTGGGATCGAAGGAGGCAGCGCGGCCCTGATCGCCAGTCCCCGGACAGCGATCCTGGACATCATCCAACAGGTCGAAAAAGAACACGGCCTGCCCTGCCCGACGCTGGGCGGCCAGTGGGCCAAGAAGTCGCCGGAGGCCCGCAAGTCCTGGATGATCACAGGCTTGACCGCCGCCCCCGAACCTGCCGCCTTCCGAGCCGAGCGGGTCTTCCAACTCGCCCAGTCGCTCGGCGTCCAGTACGTGGTGATTTCCCTGAATTGGTGGAACACCTCGCTAGGAAGCTATGGGCTGAACCTGAAGAATTTTCCGGAGGGGGTCGCCACGTTGAAAGGCGTCGCCGATCAGGCCCACGCCCGCGGCCTGAAGCTCGGAATCCACGTGATGACCCGGTCGATCACCAAGAACGACGCCTTGGTGACACCCAGGCCCGATCCGCATCTGCTGACCGAAGGCGAGGTGACGCTAAGCGCGCCCATCGACGCGTCCGTCCAGGAGGTTCCGACGGTCGAGTCGCCGGCTGATTTTGGCACCGCCAGCGGCTATTGGGCTTATCGCGGGACCGATGTGCTGATCGACGAAGAGATCGTCCGTTATCAAGCCCTCAACACCCAGTCGCCGTTTGCCCTGACGCAGTGCCTTCGCGGGGCCTACGGAACCAAGGCCGCCGCCCACGCTGCGGGCGCCAAAGTCCGGCACATCACCGAGCGTTACGGTTGGTATGTGGCCAGCCCGGAATTGGCGGAGGACATCGGGCAGAGACTGGCTCGGCTCATCGACGACGTGGGCTTGGACATGGTTTGCTTCGACGGCGCCGACGTGACGGCCGATCCGGAGACGCAGCACTTCGGCGGCCACAAGGTGGCGCTGGGCATTCACCGCCACGTGCATCGCGATGTATTGATCATCAGCAACGGCAGCAGCCACTACGGCTGGCATTTGATGGCGCGCGGCGGCGAAGAAGATGCCATGGCGCGCGGTTTTCAGGGTTGGGTCGAACATCGTACGGTGCATGCTTGGGGAGCGTATCACCGCCAGAACCTGCTGCCGCCGGATTTCAGTTGGGTGGGCATTTTCGGCCACACACCGACAATGGCTGCGGCCCGGCCGGATGACATAGAACTGGTTTGCGCTCGCAGCCTGGGATACGACGCGGCCATCGGCTGGGGCTTTGCCGCGTGCTTCGGCGGCCCCTCCACGGTTGCCGTGTTCGAGAGGAACGGTCGCCACGAAGAGCTGTCGCGACTGATCCAGACCTATGAGAAGTTGCGGATCGATGACTATTTCACGGCAGACCTCCGTCGGCCGTTGCAGGAGTTGGGAACGCATTGGCGACTCGTGCCGCCCGGCGGCGACCATGACCGCTACCGATTGGTTCCGGCGCGGTATCTCCGGAGTCCCATACTCCGGCCGTCCGTGCCGGAACTCGCTCTCTGGTCGGTACGCAACGACCTCGGTGAGCAGGCGCTGCGAGTCCGAATCGAAGCCCTGCCGGCGCTGGCTCCGTATGGATCGCCCCAAAACGTGGCCCTCGCGGATTTCGAGCGGCTGGCCTTCACGCCGCTGGCAAACGCTTCGGCAAAGCTGAACTTCGAGAAGACCGGTGAGGTTCACCCGCAGGCTGGAACCGTGATGCGACTGCGTTGTGACGGCCCCGGTCCCCAAGCCAACTTCCCGGCCAGGCTCGCCGGACATGGCCAGAACGCGTGGGCCCAACTGACCGCCAGCTATCCGACGCCACTCGACCTGCGCCGCCACCGCGCCGTGGGCTTGTGGGTCAACGGCGACGGCCAAGGCGAAGTCTTGAACGTGCAACTCCAGGTCAGCCCGCAATCGTATCTGCATTTCTATCTGCCGATCGACTTCACCGGCTGGAAGTACTGCGAGTTGGGCGAGCCCGAGGGCGATCGCGTGATGGACTATTTCCACTATGAGAAATTCGCCTTGCACGAGTTGCCGTTGGACTGTTTCAACGCCGTAACGCTCATGCTTCTCAACCCGCCGGCAGGCAAACAAGTCGAACTGCGTCTGGGACGGATCGAAGCCTTGCAGGGACTGGGCGGTGAGTTGGTTAAGCCCGACATCCAGGTCGGCAACCAATCGCTCCACTTGCCCGTCAACCTTTTGCCGGAGCAGTACCTGGAAACGGGTGACCCCTGGGAGTCTCGTGATCCCGGACTCTGCCGCGTGTTCGATGCGGACGGCAACGAACTGAAGCGGATCAAGCTGGGACCATCCCTAAGCCTGGAGTCGGGGCCCGTCTCGTTGCGACTTCATGCTGAGGGCTCGCCGACGGCTCGCGCCAAGGTTACACTTCTGCTCGAAGGTATGGCGGATGGCCAGAAAGCTCCGCCGAAACGTTCGGAATCGGACCGATAGTGAAAGGAAAACCGATGAAGGTGGTGCAAACCGTCTCCATGTCTTTGACCCTTGCGGCGTGCCTCCTTGCTGCCGCGTCTTCTCCCGCACTTGCTCAGGCGTCTAAGGTCGTCGCCACTCAGAAGGACGTTGCCTACAACGGCGCTCATGCGGCTCAGAAACTGGATGTCTACCTGGCTCAATCCGACGCGCCGCTGCCGGCGATGATCTTCATTCATGGTGGTGGCTGGCGGGGCGGATCGAAGAATTCCGTTCCTGGTTGGCTCATGAATGCCGTGCGAGACAGATGGCTTTCCGTGGTGTCCGTCGAGTACCGTTTCACCGACGTCGGGCCCCATCCGGCTCAGGTGAACGACTGCCTGCGGGCGATTCAGTTCGTTCGCCACAACGCTGCGAAATGGAATCTCGATCCGCAGCGAATCGGAGTCACCGGAGGATCGGCTGGTGGGCATTTGTCGCTTTGGGTTGCACTGCATGACGATGCCGCCGTTGCTGACTCGAACGATCCTATCGAAAGGCAGTCGTCTCGCGTGGCGTGCGCGGTCAGTTTCGCAGGACCTACGGACTGGTCGCTACTGAGCGAGTTGGAGCACAAGCACCCGGCCTATCGCCAGTTGCTCGGCTATGAACCGGGCACGCCGGCCAAGGAGATGGACGCCAAGGCGAAGATCGACGTTTCGCCGATCAGCTTCGCCAGCAAAGATGATCCGCCCGTCCTGCAGGTCCACGGGGACAAGGACGATATCGTTCCCATCGAGCATGCACGCAACATGAACGAGCGGTTGAAGAGCGTCGGTGTCACGACGGAACTGGTCATCATCGCGGGAGCCAATCACGGCGTCGCCGGAGCTGGTCCCCAAGTCGCCGAACGAGCCACCACGTTCGTCCGAGAGCAGCTGCTACGACCGTAAAACACCTCGAAGTCAGGAAAGGAAAGCGATGAGGCGCGTCGTTCTTGCCATCGCCTGCTGCCTTGGCGTGTCACCCTGCTTGGGCGACGATTTCCAAACGGAATGTTTGAACAACTGGCACCAGTGGCGTGGTCCTCGGGGTGACGGCTTGGCACCGCAGGGCGATCCACCTATCCACTGGGACGAAAAGAAGAACGTCCGCTGGAAAGCGGCGATGCCGGGGGAGGGACACGCCACGCCGATCATCTGGGGCGATCGGATATTCGTGCTTGCTGCTGTCAAAACGGATCGCGGGGTCGCATCGCTTGATCCACCCAAAACCGAACCTCCCGGCGGCTACAAGACGCCCCGACCCGTTGCCTACTACCGATTCTTCGTGATCTGCGTCGATCGCGAAACGGGGCAGATCAAGTGGGAGCGAGTGGCACACGAAGTCGTACCGCATGAAGGGCGACACGCGACCAACACTTACGCTTCGGCATCTCCTACGACCGACGGCCGTCGATTGTACGTCTCGTTCGGCTCCCACGGGATCTTCTGCTACGATTTTGAGGGCCAACGGATCTGGGACCGCGACCTGGGCGACATGGTGACCCGTTTCGGCTGGGGCGAAGGCACGTCGCCGGTCCTGCACGGCAACCGGCTGATCGTCAACTGGGACCACGAGGGCCAATCGTTCCTGGTGGTTCTCGATTCGGCTACGGGCGAAACGAGGTGGCGAGTTGACCGCCAGGAGGTCACGAGCTGGTCCACGCCACGCGTTGTCGAGTACGCCGGTCGAACGCAAGTGATTGTGCCCGCCACACGCCGAATCACGAGTTACGATCTGGCAACCGGAGAGGTCATCTGGGAGTGCGGCGGCCTGACAACGAACGTGATTCCCTGTCCGGTGGTGTTCGACGATCTGGTCATCTGCATGAGCGGTCACGGCGAGAACGAAGTACGGGCGATCCGCCTGGATTCCCACGGAGACGTGACGAACAACCCACAACAGGCTGTGTGGCAGTCGCACAACCACGCGCCGTACGTGCCATCGCCCCTGGTTTACGGCCGGCACCTGTTCCTCACCAAGTCCAATCTGGCGATCCTGAAGGTTCTCGATCCCGCTTCGGGAGAAGCCTTGCTGGAAAGCGTGCGGTTGCCGGAAATGAAAAGCGTCTACGCCTCGCCCGTCGGCGCCGCTGGCCGCGTGTACATCGTCAGCCGCGAAGGCGTCACGCTGGTCATCAAGAACCAGCCCACATTGGACGTGCTGGGAATCAACAAGTTGGCAGAAGGAATCGACGCGTCGCCAGCCATCGTCGGCCGCGAGCTGTTCCTCCGCGGCCAACGTCATCTGTACAAGATTGAATCGGATTGAGGAACCTGACCATGCCTGACAAGAACTCTGGCCGAGTGCTACCGATCGTTTTCCTGTTCGTTTCATCCGCGGTAGCCTGCCTCGCTGACGGCGCCGAGTTATGGCCGTGTTTTCGCGGCCCGACAGCTATGGGGGTTGCCCAGGACGACCGTCGCTTGCCCGATCGGTGGAGCAGAACCGAAAACGTCCGCTGGGTCACCGAAGTGCCCGGCTGGGGTTGGTCTTGTCCGATCGTCGCCGAGGGCAAGGTCTTTCTCACTGCAGTGGTCAGCGAGAAGGAGTACGAGAAACCGCAGAAGGGGCTCTACAACGGAACAGGCCGAGCCGAGCCGCCCGAAGGCATGCACCGCTGGCTGGTGTACTGTCTGGATCTTGAATCGGGCAAGATCGTTTGGAAGCACGAAGCACACCAGGGGCAACCGCAGGTTCCCCGCCACCCGAAGAGCACTTACGCCTCGGAAACGCCAGTGACCGATGGCCAGCGAGTCTACGTCCTGTTCGGCGATGTGGGACTGTACTGCTACGATCTCGCGGGCCAACAGCTCTGGTCGCACCAGATTGAGCCGAAGAAATCGTTCTTCAACTATGGCGCGGCGGCCTCGCCGGTCATCTGCGAGGACTTGGTGGTGATGGTGTACGACAACATGGAAGATCGGTACATCGCCGCCATTGACGCTGAAACCGGCCAACAACGCTGGCGCACGGCTCGACCGGCTCGGGCGCTGTTCGGGACCCGCAGCACGTGGGCCACGCCGTTGGTCTGGAAGAACGACCTGCGCACGGAAATCGTCACCTCCGACTACGGCTGTATTCGCTCCTACGATCCGCGCGGCAATGTGCTCTGGGACCTGAAGGCCCCAACCTCCAACCTGATCATTCCGTCGCCCATCTCGGCCCACGGGATGGTCTACGTGACGTCGGGATACGTCGGCGACAGCGATCGCCCAGTCTACGCAATCCGGCCTGGTGCTTCTGGCCAGGGTGGCGTTGGGGAGAATCCGGCGGAACATCCGCACGTGGCTTGGTCGCAACCGCAGGCCGGACCGTACAATACCTCGCCGGTCGTTTACGGCGACTACTATTACACACTGCTCGACCGTGGATTCATGACCTGTCACGACGCGCGAACGGGCAAAGAGGTTTACGGCAAGACACGGTTCCCGGAGAGCGCCAGTTTCACCTCGTCGCCGTGGGCGTACAACGGCAAGATCTTCTGTTTGAGCGAAGACGGAGACACTTACGTGGTCGAGGCCGGCCCAGCTTTCAGGGTTGCGGGCATCAACCGGCTGGATGAACTTTGCTTGGCCACCCCCGCCGTGGCCGACGGCAAACTGCTGCTACGCACTGCATCGCGGCTGTACTGCATTGCCCGATGAGTCGCGGATTTTGGTCACTTGTGGCTGACCGCGTTCCAGGTTCCGTCAGCGTTCTGCTCGAAGCGAAACGTCCAGGTCACCGCCGGCCCCGGAATCGTCGCGTGCTGTAGCGAGGCGGTGAGCGTGGCCGTCGTGCCCTCGATGGTCGGGCCAGCCTTAATTTGCTTCAAAGCCA
>JAAYEH010000614.1 GCA_012728855.1 Rhodopirellula sp.
CAGAACCTCCATAAGGTCGTGGCAATTCTGACCATATTCGCCCGCAGCCTTTCCAATGCCCCTCAATCACACTCGCGGCCCCGCTGGCGATCCGTCCCTGCTTCGGGCAGAATAATAGACAGATACGAGTCGAGGTGATCGGCAAGTTGCCGCGGGCCTACGCCTCGTTGCCGAAGATCGGAGACCTGCTCCCATGACTTCAGACATTCAGCGGGAAGCGTTGGCGGTTCTTGCCCAGGTGTGCGCACTTTCGCCGGACGTCCGGCTTGGGCAGTTATTCGCCCATCTCGGGTTTCTTGGCGAAGCCCACGTTGGAAAAGGGCTAGGGTATATCGAAGATGACGAGTTGATTGCGGTATTGTACCGTCACAGGGCGGAACTGCTGGCGCGGTCGCAAGGCGAGCCGAACCAGCCGCTGCAGCCGACCGGGGCCGCCATGTCGGTTTCCGGGAGTTCGACGCAGGTGCAGGCGGCCCCGGCGGCTGAGCGGTGACGTTATTCTCCATGGCGTTTGACTGGCCCGAATTCGACAACGACGATTCTAACTTCATGACCTGCGTCGAGGAACTCGCGCATGGCCTTTGCTTCGCCGTTCCACGATTTCAGATCTTCCGCGTCGACAACTGGTTCGGCCCAAAGTGGCTCGGCTTCTGCGGGAAAGTGGTCGGCGCCGTCGGCTGTCACCAGCTCGGTAACGTCGTGGTCCCGCCGTTCGTCCAGAACCGTCTTACTGCACAATCACTGTTCGTGCGCAACGAATCGGGTGGCTACGATTGCGTCGGGGAAGGTCCACAGATCCACCACATTGGTGCGTCGAGCCACAACCTCAGGAATCGCGCGAAGAACGCGGCTCCGGATACTACCTTGATTTGGATTAGCGGGAAGTCGCTCGCAAATCGTCGCGGATCGTTCATGATCTATAGCCCTGGCCCGAAAAACTACCTGGCATTCTACGTCGAATTTCAGAAGAAGGACTCTGAATGGTCGGTATCACAACACAAGGACATTTCACCTTCGATGGTGGCGTTCTTCCGGGGACAGGCATACCGATTCACGCGAGGCAAATAACCACACGGATGCAGCCGACCCGCATGTGCGGCGGCAAAACCCATCCTGAAAGCAAGGTCAACCGCGCTGCACATCCCGGCCGGCTGATCGCTGTCGTTCGGCTTCTGGTGTGACGATGCCCATACTGACGGCGCATTGTTCGTGACTGTTCAAGATTGTGAGGGGGTAGACGTAAGTCTGCACCGCGTCTTCAGGGCTGTGAAGGCAAGTGAAGTGCAACGAAAATTGCAGGGGACAGTTGCCCAGTTGGCATCGCCGAGCTTTGTGACCAGATCGGGTACATACCCCGCGGAGCCGTTCGCCGAATCGTACAACGGCAGGCCGAGATCGAAGAACTCATCGCTGAGCGGACAACGAGACTGAGGCGAACCAAGCAGAAACGCCGAACAAAGCGGTGAACCCGAGCGGCGGGTCGGGTCGGTCCTGAAATCAGCACCTCGCGCTGGTGTCGTTTCACCGAGTCGACGTGCTCCTGACGTGGAATTGCTTACACTTGGCCAATCCGAATAGAATGCAGCATATCCGGTTGGTGAACTACGAGTTGGGGCTCCCCATGCCGGTGCTGACCACGCCCTTGAACTATGTTGGTGGAGGCGAATCCGATGGCTGACGAGGAAATCAAGATCATTCGGCAAGTCCGCCATGAAATCTCGGCGGAGTGCGGCCACGACGTCGACCGTGTCGTAGCCTACTATCGACGCGTTCAGGAAGAACTCAAACGCTCTGGGCGGTTTCGGTTCGCCGAGTTTCCGGCCTCCCCCGTACCAAGCGGTACATCAGAGCGTGCAGTGGGCGCGGAAACAAACGGATTAACGGATCGATCACCGGCGCACGGCCGGTGATCGCAGTCGGTTCGCCGACACGATGGCCCCCTGTACAATCGCGGGCGCGTAACCATAATGACAACGTAATGGTGTGCAAATCTCGACGGCAGCGACGTCCTCGATCATGGACTTGCAATCGACTCATGGTTACTGCAAAACACAAGCATCCGGCGGACTGACGACCCACGCAAGATCGTTCTTTTGACAAGGGACTATGACATGCTTCGATTGACTACCGCGTTGCTTCTACTTGCCGTGTCGCTGGGTTTCCTGACGTCAGAACCAGGCATCGCTGCCGAGCCTCTGCGGGTCGGCGTGGCGGAAAGGGACGTTACGCCGCCCGAGGGTTTTCCGATGGCGGGCTACTACCACGAGCGGCTTGCGACCGGCACGATCGATCCGCTCAAGGCCAAGGCCGTGGTCTTTCGCCAGGGCGAGCGGGCGGCCGCCTGGGTTGTGGTCGATGTGACGGGCATTTCGCGGGACTTGTGCGTGGCCGTGCGCGAGGCTGCGTCGGCCAAGACCGGCATCCCGAAAGAGTATATCGTCGTCTCGGCCACGCACTCCCATACGGCACCGGAATACTATCGCAATCTGTACGACTTCCTGGCCGGCAAGACTCCTGCCGGCGGTCCTCCGCCTTATGCCGCCAAGCTGATCGAGGGCAGCGCTGCCGCCATCGTCGCGGCAAACGAGGCCGTCCGGCCCGTCGCGATCAAGGTTGGCTCGGCACGGCAAGAGACGCCGGTCTCGTTCAACCGACGATTCGTGATGAAGGACGGCAGCGTCCAGACGTGGCAGCGTCTGGATAACCCCGAAGTCGTCCGTGCGGCGGGGCCCATCGATCCGGAGATCGGTTTGGCGCTGATTCAGTCGGCCGATGACCAGTCGCCGCTAGCCGTGTTGAGCAACTTCGCCCTCCATCTGGACACGGTCGGCGGTTTGAAGTGGAGCGCCGACTACCCGTACTTCATCGAGCACGGCGTGAAACAGGAACTGGGCAAGGGAGTTTTGTCGATCTTCGGCACGGGCGCCTGCGGCGACATCAATCACAGCGACCCTTCCAGAAAGGAGCGAAACAAGACGGATTTCATCGGTAATTCGCTGGCGGACACGATTCGGTCGGGGATTGCCGGGCTTGAAGCGGTGGAAACGCCGACCTTGCAGGTCCGCACCGCCACCGTCGATCTGCCGCTACAGGAGGTGACGGAGGAGGAGCTGGAGCGGGCAGGCAAGTTGATCCCGATAGCCAAGGCGGGTGAGAAGACCGACTTCTTCGATCTCGTACGAGCCTACAAAGCCGTTGTCCTGGAACACCTCCGCAACAAGTCGCCTCGTCTGCCGGCGGATGCGTACATCAACTGGGGCTTGTCGCACAACTGGGCCGGGATCGGCCCGTCGCTGCCGGCCGAGGTGACGACCATCACCTTGGGGGACGATCTGGCGATGGTGTTTCTGCCCGCGGAGGTGTTCGTCGAACTCGGCCTGGCGATCAAACAGGGATCTCCGTATCGAACCACGATGGTCGTTGAACTCTCGAACTGCGTGGAGACGATCTACGTCCCGACCCGAGCCGCTTACGCGGGCGGCAGTTACGAGGTCACCAATTCGAACGTTCAGCCCGGGTCGGGCGAGATGCTCGTGGAGGCGGCGTTGAGGATGCTGCGGGAATCGGCGAGCGCCGACTGATGCGAGTCAGCCCGAGCCGATGCAGTCGATGCCGTTACCCTTTTAGAGGCCCTAACAAAACGGGGACAGGCACCTCGCTTGGGCGCCTATTCTCCGCGTCTTGCAAGTATTTGGCTCGGAGCCAGTCCCCGTTTTGTTAGGGCCTCTTAGGTTCTTCCGGGTTTCTTGTGGGCAAGAACAGTGCGTAACGGGGCCATTGGGATGTCGTTAGCCAGTGCATCCCTGCGCCTGCCGATGGTCTGGCGACCTCGCATGGCTCGGGAAACCCGTGATCAGAGAAGAGGCACCGGTACTCTTGTCCAGAGTACCGGTGCCTCTTCTCTGATCCGCGTCTTGCAGCGCAGAGCGAAGTGTCTGTGATCTTCCGGGCAGGCCTATGCGTGTTGTCGGTGGATTCTATGGAAGTGCCTGGTTTTCAGGCGAATTGGCGGCAATCCATCTGGAGATGCAGTCTATTGTTCGTTACTTGTTACCCACAAGAAACCGAGATGAGCCCCCTTTGATCAGCTAATCAGCCCGGCTGCTCGAAAGCAGCCGGGCTGTATCTGTCTATTATTCTGCCCGAAGCAGGGACGGATCGCCAGCGGGGCCGCGAGTGTGATTGAGGGGCATTGGAAAGGCTGCGG
>JAAYEH010000615.1 GCA_012728855.1 Rhodopirellula sp.
AGGTCGGCGGCGGCGTGGGAGGTACTTCAGAGCGAACGGCTTCTAGCTGTCAATCGGCGCTTCCACCGACCAAGGTCGGCGGCGGCGGGCAGAGCTGCTCCGTGAATCCCTCGCCTTTCTCCTGTCGGTGCCCTTTCACTTTTGATCAGCGCCCTGGTAGAATCATGGTGTGCAGCGTGGGCCGCTGAAGGCATGCTGCCCCGCGGACGCGACGCCGCATTGCGGCAGATCGACAATCGTTTGGTATAACCACACGGAGGTATTTGGACATGGGCGCCATTGCAGACGCATTTGCGGCCTACGCGCAGCCACTGCTCGATCAGACCGATGGTTCTCTGGAACAATTGAACAAGGCATTCGCGATCAGCCAACTCTGCTACAACCTCTCGCTGACGCCTGAAGACCATCGGGACAGGGCTCTCAGTGAAATGAGGCTAACCCTTAAGATGGATGACGAGGAATTCGACGACTTTCGGCGTACCATCATCGTTCCCATGATCCGGCGACACGAGGAGATGTTCCCGCAGATGCATAGGCCGAGTCCAATCGGCTTTTCGCAAAGCGGTCCTTCATCAAGCGGCCCGTCGTTTCGGACGCCCCCGAGAATAGAGACGCGCACCGAAGCGTACCGCAAGACCGATCGCTACGCACCGTGCCCCTGCAATAGCGGCAAAAAGTACAAGTTTTGTTGCGGTAAGAATCGCCGTTGATTCTCGTTCGCCCAACGAACTCGAAACGTCCATGAGATAGAGCGGTCAATGGCCTCACGCCGGTTTTTCGAGCAATCGAAACGTCACGCGACCTTTGCGATGGCTGCGGCGGTCGAGCGAGCCACCCTTTTTTAGATTGGGGGCTCATGCGTCTGGTCTGCTCAATCACTCGCCGCCTTATTGCCCTTGCGGATCGAGCACCTGGACCGGTTCGCCGTCGCGGAGCGACTCCGCGTGCGCCAGCACGACCAGTTCGTCGCCATGAAGCCCGTCGAGGATCTCATACTCGCTGCCGCTTCGGAGTCCCAGGGCCACGCGGGTCCGCACCGTTTTGCCATCTTTGACGCAATAGCAGAAGTCGCCCCCGGCCTCGCGAACCAACGCGGTCACCGGAATGGCCAGCGCATCGTCGCGCTGGTCCAGAAGAATCGAGGCGGTCGCGTACATCCCGGGGCGCAACAGGCCCTTCTCGTTCGGCAAGTCGATTTCCGTTTGCAGCGAGCGGTTCGCCGCGTCCAAGGTCCAACCGGTGCGAGTGACCTTGCCCTCGATCTGCCGTCCACCGTCGGCCTGGGCGGTGATGACGGCCACGTCGCCCGCGTCCACCAGGGGAGCCTCCAACTCGGGGACATCGATGAATACGCGAACCATCTCGGCGCGGACAACCGTAAGGAGCGAGTTCGTGCCGCCGCTCGATTGCACGTAATGCCCCTTGTCGACCCGCCGGCTGGTGACGATGCCTTCGAAGGGCGCACGGATCTCGGTATAGCCGAGCATCGTCTTCGCCTGGGTGAGTTGCGCCTGGGCGACGCGGAGCTTCGCCTCGGCCGTTCGCAGGTCGGCTCCGGCCTTTTCCACGTCGGCCTCGCTCTGAGCGAGTCCGGCCTGGGCCGAGTCTACTCGGGCCGCCGCCTCCAACTGGGCTGCCTCCGCCGCGCGGGCCTGATTTAATGTCTCATCGGCCAGTTTGGTCGTGACGGAGCCGCTGTCGGCCAATTGCTTCACGCGTGCGTATTCGGATTGCCACCGTTGGTGGTCGGCATCGACGCGAGCCACGCCGGCCTCGGCCAGGCGAATCGCCGCCTGGGCGGTGGCTCGCCCGGCCTGCGCTGCGAGGACGGCCGCCTCGGCCTGTTGAATCTCCGCCTCCGACTGCGAGACCAGGGCTTCGCGCTGGTTCACCTCGTCCTGCAATTCCGGAATGCAGAGCCGCACCAGGATCTGGCCCGCTTCGACGCGGTCGCCGATATCGACGCTCACCTCCTCCACGTAGCCGGCCACCTTGGCAAACAGGGGCGTTTCCTCGAAGGCCTCCACGCGGCCGGGCTGGACGGTCATCCGTTGGAGCGTCTTGCTCTGAAGCTTGCCGGCCGTGACGTTGCGTATCGATTCCGCAGTGCGCGTGCCGGTTTCTCCCGGCGAGGTCTGTGCCGACGTCGTTCGGCCGCATCCGGCCGTGGCCAGGGCGCCGATCAGAACGAGTGTCACGTGCAAAGTGAGGCGAATCATGCTGGAACTCCTGAGTCACCAGTGACGGGTCCGTGGAGGGAGCCGGCGTAGTGGACACTCGCGGGATCGTCCGGATCGAGGGAGGGCGAATCGGTGGAAGCGCGGCGCTGGATCAGTGCGAAGACGCTGGGAAGGACGAAAAGGGTGGCGGCGGTGGCCGCGGCCAGACCGCCGACGACGGCTCGGCCCAGGGGGGCGTTCTGTTGTCCGGCCTCGCCGAAGGCCAACGCCATCGGCAACATGCCGGCGATCATGGCGCAACTGGTCATCAGCACGGCCCGCAAACGGCTGCCGGCGCCTTGGACGGCCGCGGCCGGCGCGTCGGCCCCCGCGCGTCGGCTTTGCTCCGCGAAGGTCACCAGAAGAATCGCATTGGCCATGGCCACGCCGATCGCCATGATCGCCCCGATGAACGACTGGATGTTGAGCGTGGTCTGCGTCAGGAAAAGAATCAAGACGACCCCGGCGATCACCGCCGGGACGGTCGAGACCGTGGTCAGTGCCAGCCGCAACGACTGGAAATTCGCCGTCAAGAGCAGAAAGACGACGACCACTGCGAGGCCCAGGCCCACGGCCAAGCCGTTTTGCATCTGGCGCATGGGCGGGATCTGACCGCGGATTTCGACCAGCGAGCCGCGCGGCGGATCGCCGGCCCGCTTCATCGCGCCGGTAATCTGCCGGGAGACCCTGCCCAGGTCGGCCCCCACGATATTCGCCGTCAGGCTCACCTGGCGTTTCATGTTGTAGCGGTCATACTGCCCCGGCATCGTGCCGCGGCTGACCTGGGCCACGTCGCGCATGAGCACGCTACTGAACTCGCCGTGCTTGAGCGGAATAAGCTCGAGGTCGCTCGCGGAGTCGACGACCTCGACGTTGTCGGGCAAGCGGACGACCGTGCGGGGGATCTCTACTTGCACCTGGTAGCCGATGCCGGTCTTGGGATCGGCCCAGAAGTTGGGCGTGGTGAAACGGCTGGACGAAGTGGCCGTGACCAGGGCCCGCGACACGTCCACCGGCGTCAGGCCGGCCAGGCCGGCCTTTTCCCGGTCGACATTGACTTCGATGGTCGGGTAATCGAGCGATTGAGCGAATTGCAGGTCGCGGAGCGTCGGCAGTGCAGCCAACTCGTCGTAGACCTTTTGGGCGTATTTGCGGTTCTCGGCGAAGTCGGGACCGGCAACCGCGATTTCCACGGGCGTAGGCGATCCGGACGACCCTCCACGATATCCTGCTGGAGACCGCACTGGCCTACCAGCAGTTGTTGCGGGCTGTGCAATTGCAGGCGATCGTCGAGGAGACTGCGGCCAATTCGCAGCAGTTAGCGGAATTGACCGAAAATTTTGCTCGCACCGGCCAAGGCTTGAAAGCCGACGCCGAGCGGGCCCGGGTCGAACTGATGCTGCGTCGCACTGCGGTGGCACAGGTCGACGAGGAGATCGCGGTTGCTTCGGCCCGGCTCATTCAGTTGCTGCACGTTCGTCCTGAGACCACGCTGATTCCGCAGGAGCCCGCGGTCGTACCGATCGAACTCGTGGCGGTGGATGTGCCGCGGACGGAATTGCTGAGCACCGGGCTCTCGAATCGTCCCGAACTGGCCGAGGCGCGCAACCTGGTCTGCGAGGCGGTGAACCGCTACCGTCGTGAGCAGTGGTCGCCCTGGCTGCCCAGTGCCATACTCGCCACCAGCTATACCGGCTTCGGCGGCGGACAAGGAAGCGATCTGGACGATTTCGGCGACCGCGTGGACTTCGACGCCGTGGCATTCTGGGAGATCCGCAATCTGGGGTTCGGCGAGCGCGCCGCCAGGAATCGGGCGCGGGCACAGATGCAGCAGGCCGAGTTCGAGCAGATCCGGCGGATGGACGAGGTCGCGCGCGAAGTCGTCGAGGGCCACGCCCAAGTGCTCGCTCGACAGCGTCAGATCTCGCTGGCCGAGCAGGCCGTGCAATCGGCGGTGGAATCGTACCGTTTGAATGTCGAGCGGATCCGCGATGGCCAGGGCCTGCCGATCGAGGTGTTGCAAGCTATCCAGGCGTTGGATCAGACTCGCCGCGAGTATCTCCGCGCCGTGGTTGCCTACAATGAAGCCCAGTTCCGCCTGCAGCGGGTGCTGGGGTGGCCGGTCCGCTGATCCGATTCACGGGGCGATCGGCAGGCGGAGCCGTAGCGTGAACTCCGGATGGCACCGGAGTAATCACTTCTCGCAAGGCTGGGCCGTCCCGCCGCAGTGCTTGCAGAGGATCTTCCACTTATATTCGCACTTGTCGACCTCGTAGTCTTTTTCGACAAGCACATTGACCTTTCGGACGCGACCGCACAGGAACTGGCCGCAGTCCATCCAGGGGAAGCGAACCGCGGGAATACACACTTCCTTGCATTCGACTTCCCAGCAATGGCGAGTCTCCTTCTTCACCTTGACCTCGGGACAGCAGACCTTGCGGCCGCACGAATGGCAGGAGGGCGAAGGGAGATTGCCGGAAGCGCTGCAATCACTTACCGGTTGGAGGAACAGCACGGCAGCCAGCATCGCAAGGGCGATTCTCATGATCTTTTCCTTTCTTCAGAAGTCCATCCGGAGCCGGGTTCCCAGAGCGGCAAAGTGTCCGCCGGTGTAACCACCAACGGGCTCGTGATCTTCGATGTCGCCATAGACGGCGTTGAACTGGATATTGGCATGAGGATTGAAATACCAGACCAGGCCCAAGGTCACGTTGTTTTCCTCTCCACCAAGAATATCGTTGTCCGTGAGGTCGAGATACGAATATCGCAAGGCCACCTGCCATGCACCCCAGCCGTTCGCGCAGCCCCCGGAGCATCGGTTGACGGAAAAAAAGTCTTCGAACGGTTTGACCCGCCCGATCTGGCCCGAGTCGCGGTCATAGGGCACGTGCTCACCGGTCAACATGTACGCCGCATAGACGTAGGCGCCATGAAAGTGGAGATCGGGGCCGGTGCCGGGGGTGCTGTCGTCGCGCTGCAGCCAGTTCGACATGTATTCGCCGACAATCTGCAGCGGGCCGACATTGAAGATCGTTTCCAATCCCATGATCTCGTAGGCGAGCGCGCCGGGGATCCGACCGGTGTCGAGCCAGCGGCGGTCGGAGCGGAGTTCGGCCCGCGTCCGGAAGCGGGCCTCGTTCTCGTTCGTGTCGTGGGGATCCGCGTCGCCGTCGGGGTCCGCAATCATAGTGGACACGGCCCAGTGAAAGTAGCCGCGGCCGCCGGACGATTCATCGTACCAAGGGCTGCTGGCCAAGCGGGCGTTGAAGCTCATCTGAAGCGAGTCGCCGATGTACTTCCTGTCATCTGCCGTGTTCTCCAGGTTCCAGATTCCGTACGTCCAGTTGAACACCTCGTCTTCGGAAACGCCGTGCGATGAGAGGCCGATCCGGCGAGCATCTTCGTTAAACGCCTCCACGACGAGCGGTCGCTCGATGAAGACATTGAAACGGCTGCTATTGAGGTGGTCCAGGCCCAGCGGACGCTTGTGATTGCCGACGACCACCGTCTGAAGGACCGGCAACTCCGTGAAGCCGATGTAGACGTCTTTGTACTCCGGGTTCTCCGGCGTGTTGAAGTCGAGCTGGAATCGGTAAACCATGTTTTTCCAAATGTCGCCCCCCAATTCGAGACGAATGCGGCGGAAGAAGAGTCGATTCTCCGGATCGACACCGGTATCCGGGTGTTCGAAGAAGTGGATCCCCTCGCTATCGTCGGCGAACGACCATGTATCGAAATGAATGCGGCCGCCGATGTCCAGGGTGGGGAATTTCGGGGGGGCCTTGGCTTCCTTCTCGTATTCCTTCAGGGCTTCCTCGAGCTGACGCACACGCTCCTCGAGCGATGGGGCGGCCGGAGCCTCTTCCGGTGCAGGTGAACCCGCCAATTCAACCTCAGGGCTCAGCAACACACCTACCTGGTGGGTTCGAGTTTCCTGCTGAGAAACGGCAGGAATTGGCCTCACCCGTTGCTGGACCACTGGGGGGGGATATATCTGGCCGTGCGCAGTTGCCGCAGCGGCCAGAATAGTATACCCGCACAGAATAATGAGGCGTTTTTGGCACTTCATGCAGTATTCTTTGGCCACATTGACGATGAAACGGCCGGTATAGGATCAACCTTGCTTTTCAGTCGTATCGGCTGCGCCGGTTAGCCTGATTATTAGCAGGCTAATCTTTCTTAGGGTTGGACGATCGCGACACGATACCATCGGGACAACCGGTTTGTTTTGCCTAGACTTCAGCCTGAAACAACCAGGGCACGGCGTCAAGACTGGGAACTTCGGCGGCGCAGTATACTGCCGGGGCAAAGCACTGGGTCGGCAACAGACAGCAACAGGTTCTCATGAAAGTCATTCACACCGCGCTCGGCAACGGTTCGTTCATACTGGACCTGAAGGCACGAAACCTGCAATCCGTTCTCCATCAGGTGTTGAACTTCGTCATCGGACGTGGCCTGCTGGCTCCGGTGCGGCTCGCGGCAAACCACTTCTTTGCGCCGGAACATCTGGCGGCGCTCGATGCCGAAGAGGAACCGGAAGACGAAGAGAATGGCTGGGGAGGCGGGTAAGCCGCCTTCTCGCGATGCAGCGGCTTAGGGTGTACAAAACAAGGATACCGCTGATGCGACAGACTTTTTCTCGAACGATGCTTACGGGATCCAGAGAGCCGTGGGGCATTGGCGCCGGAAACGCCTGTTTTGGTCGATCACAGCGCCGATCATCTCGAGTTCCGTGTAGTACATCGCCGAGGGGTTGATTCCTTGGGACTGGAGGCGGCGAAGATCGGACTTGATCGCGGGCTGCCGCGCCATCTGCGGGAGCAGAACCAGCCAGACGATCCCCAGAACCAGCGTGCAAACCGCCAGCGCCGCCACTCGGCCTGCCCTGCGGCGCTGAAGTGATCCGTTCGATCGGTATTGGGAGCGATCGTCCACCTCGGCACCTCACGAATTCAGCAGCGACTGGACGGCGTCTTTGAAGATCACCTCGAACATCAACCAGGCCATCGCCAGCGTTAAGAACAGGTTGAACGTCTGGCCGCAGAGATAGAGGATCAGCGGCTTTCCGCCTCGAAAATACTGCCCCAACTCGCGAAAGTTCGTCTCCAGGCCGATGCTTACGAAGGCGAGGCAGAAGAACCAACCTCGCAGTGATTTCGTCGCGCCCGTGGCGGCGTTGACGAGCACGTTGCCTCCGAAAATCGCCTCGTAGACCGTCGAGACGACGATCGACGCCAACACAAAGCCGATGATGAATTTCGGGAAGCGATACCAGATTTCCCAGGCGTCGGGGCGGACATCGCCGGCGGTCCGCTCGACGCGGGTCACCCAGTAGACAGCCACACCGAAGGCCGTGATGCCGATCAGGATGTTCTGGATCATCTTGATCGTGGTGGCGACCTTCAACGCGTCATCCCCCAGCACACCGCCCGCGGCGGCGACGGCGCCCGTCGAGTCGATTGTGCCTCCCATCCAGGCGCCGGCGAGGATGTTGCTCATACCCAGGGCCTGGGCGACTGCCGGCATGACCACCATCATGATCGCCGTGAACGCCAGCGACATGCCGATCGCCAGCGAAAGTTCTTCCTTCTTCGCACGGCAGGCCCCTGCCGTGGCAATCGCCGCCGAGACGCCGCAGACCGACATGTCGGCCGAGATCACCATGTTGAGCGATCGCGACGGCATCTTCAATACCTTCTGCCCGAAAGCATAGGTGCCGATGAGCACGATGGGCGTAACGACCCAGGAGACGAAGATTCCGGGAACCCCCAGTGCCAGCAGTTGGCCCAGCAGGATCTCCGCGCCCAGCAACACCAGACCGGTCTTGATGTAAAGCTCCGTACGGACGGCTGGGCGGAGGAACTGGGGCGTTCCCACGGTGTTGCTGAGGATCAGCCCCACCAACAGCGCCCACAGCACGTATTCGAGGTTGTAGTATTCCACGATCACCTGGCCGGCGAGCATATAGGCCAACACGGCGAGCAGGAACACGACACAGAATGCGCTGGCATATCTGCAGAACGAACCACCCATGGCACGGACTCCGACCCCGAAAAGGATCAGGCTCACCAGAAATGCACCCACAAGACCCGGCAAGACATTGCGGGATTCGTCGGCCTGGGTGCTGGGATCGTCTTCTCGAACGAATGCCAGGCGGGGGTCGCTCTCCCAGGATCCGGGTTTCTCCAGCCATCCTTTTATGGGCGATGCCAGCTTGACCGTCCCGCCGGACTCCTGCGCCTGCGAAATCCGATGGGCGAAATCGGCAGGCCGGGAGGCCCAGGTGATTGCGAACGAAGCGGCGAGAATAGCAGCGCCGATCCAAACAGCCCACCAGTCCTCCGAGACTCGCATCTCCTGCCAAGTGGATCTCCGCACGCGCCCTTCCGGCAAGGGGGGTGATGCCTCATCGGTGAGGTGGTCGTCTTCCTGCATGGTTGGGTGTCTCCCTTAGCGCAATCGCAACGAAGCCAAGAAAGTGATTGTGCGCCAAGAGGGAGCCCCTGTATAGAGTCTTTGTTCGCAACTTCTACGCGCCGTGCGCGCATCGTGGTAGCCTGACTCTCTGAGTCGGGAAGTATTGATAGACCCGATCGACCCGACTCAGAGAGTCAGGCTACGTTGGGTTGCGGGCCCAGCCCGCGTTAGGGCAGCATGGCGATCGGAATCCCAAGCGGCTCATACGACGCTGGCTACCGCTCTCTGCCGAAAGGGTTCTTTGCCGAATTTGGCGTGCAGCGAATCCCAGTCGATCACCAACCGGCCGCCCACGGTTTCGTGCTGCTTCGCCCAGGTGATCAGCAGTTCCAAGCAGGCGTGGTCGATGTAGGCAAGGTGCCGGAGGTCGACGTGCAACTCGGCATTCTGCGGCACTCGCTCCAGCACGGCGGCCAGCTTGGGCAGGCAGATGAAGGTGGCCGTTCCGTCGAGCGACAGCACCGCCTTGCGGCCGGCGTTGGAAAGCCTCAAGTCGGCGGTCATTCGCGAGAAGGTATAGAGCAGTTTGACGGCCGACAAGACGATGCCGAGGATCACGCCGCTGAGGAGATCCTTGACGACGATCGTCACCAGCGTAGCGGCGTAGATGACGACCTCGCTCTTGCCGATCTGCCAAAGCTTCCGCACCGCTTTGATATTCACCAGTTTGTATCCCGTATAGACCAGAATCGCCGCCAGGCTGGCCGTGGGAATCATCCGCAGCATGGAACCGAGCGCCGCGACGAAAAGGAGCAGCCACAGGCCGTGCAAGATGGCCGACAGCCGCGTCCTGCCGCCGGCCTGCACGTTCGCCGAGCTGCGAACAATCACGCCGGTCATTGGCAGCGCGCCGAGCAAGCCGCAGATCATGTTGCCGACGCCCTGCGCGGCCAACTCCTTGTCGTATTGCGTCCGCGGTCCCTGATGCAACTGATCCACCGCCGTCGCGCAGAGGAGCGTTTCGGCGCTGGCCACGATTGCCAAGACGATCGCCATCTGCAGAACCGCGCCCCAGGGCACCCCCGCCATCTCGCCGAAGGCCAACAGGTGTACGTCTTGAAGAAGGTTCTCCGGCACTTCGACATAGAGGACGGGCAACGACCGACTCGCGGCAAGGATTGTCACCAACACCACGGCGACCAGGGGAGCGGGGAGAACCCTCAACCTTTTTGGCACCAGCGCCTGCCAGGCGACGATGAGCAGGATCGTCAGCACACCGACCATCGCCGCCAGATGGTGGTTTTTCAGCCTGGCCAACAGCGACTCGACCGCATCAACGGCCTGCTGCTGCGACTCGATTGCCAGAGAGGACTTGCTTTGGAGGTCTCCCAACGCGGTGCGACTGGCGCTCAATGCCGCGACCGCAGCGCGTTGGACGCCTTCGGTGTCGTACCCGCCGCCTTCCGGTGCGAAACGCATCAGTTCGGCCACTCTGGTTTCGAGTTGTCCCGTGATGTTCGCCTGCCTGTCGGCCAGCACGGGAAGCACCGCTTCGCCGGCAATGCTGCCGCCCGGCACACCCGCGTTTTCTCGCTCCGAAAGGTTTTCGACTATATCATCACGGAGCTGACTTTGCTGGCGGCGGAGATCTCCGATCTGCTTGAGCTTCTCGGTACGAAACCGCCTGTCCGGGAGAGCACTGACCTCGGGAGGCACGAAGGCCTGGGTGATCGATTTCGGAATCGCCGCCAGGTTGGCGACACCACTGCCGTTGGGCTGGTTGTCGAACATCACATGGAACTGGCTGGCGAAGATCAATACCCCGATGCCCGCCAGCATTCCCTGGATGACGGCCGGCGACACGGCCCGGAACCACTGACCCAACTTCAAGCTGCCGGCAACGAGCTGCAAAGCGCCGGCGATGAGCACGACCAGCCCGAACACTTCCAAACCGTAGCGCTGGATCACTTCGTAGACGATCACCGTCAGGCCGGCGGCCGGTCCGCTAACCTGGAGTGGAGAACCGGCAAGCAGCCCGACAACGATTCCGCCCACGATCCCCGAAATCAGCCCCGCGGCGATCGGCGCACCCGAGGCGATTGCGATGCCCATGCACAAGGGCAGTGCCACCAGAAAAACGACAATCGACGCCAGAACGTCGTGCTTCACATTATTTCCGAGGAAACTCTTTTTCCCGCTCATAGCGTTGGTCCTTGCGCTTTGCGAAATGGTCAACAAACGTGACAGCGATCAACCAGGGCCTCTAAATGGGAGGAAGCGGTGAAATCCGCGCCGGGGCCACTGCCGCCGAGGCGGTTTCTTCCAGAGGAAGGAAATGGCCTTCGTCGGGATGGTAGGCAAACACCTGGCCGGTCTCGAACTTGTAAACCCAGCCATGCACGTTGAGATCTTGCCGCGACAGGGCGGCGGCAACGGATGGGTGGGTACGGAGGTTTTCCAGTTGCACCAGCACGTTCTCCTCCACCGTGGCCATCAGCCGGGCGGCCTTTTCCGTGATGTGGCCGTAGTTTTCGCGAATGATCCGCTGGGTGGCTTCGGCGTGTTTCAGCAATGCCTGAACGGCGGGCAGTTCCGCGATCGATTCGGGAGCCAACAGACCGTTCATCGCTCCGCAGTGGGAATGGCCGCAGACGATGATGTCTCTGACTTTGAGCACGGCCACGGCGTATTCGATCGTTCCCGCCTCGCCACCACGCACCGCGCCGTACGGGGGAACGATGTTGCCGGCGGTGCGGAGAATGAAGAGCTGCCCCGGTTGCGTTTGCGTCAGCAGGTTCGGATTGATCCGCGAATCGGAGCAGGTGATGAACAGTGCCAGCGGACTCTGGCCCTGGACGAGTCGGGCGAAGAGCTGCCGGTGCTCGGAGAAAATATCCCGTTGAAATTGGTGGACGCCTTGAACTAATTTCTGCATGGTCGAACGTTTCCCTTCCTTCTCTTGATGGATCGCTGTTGCCGGTGCCGCAGACGCGGTCTTCAAGAGCGCATCGCAGGCACAGCGGAATGGGATTCCAGGAGCCAGTCGCTAAGCCCGATAGGGCCGGTGGCCGCCGAGCGGCACGGGTGAGGGCGAAGCTTCAGCAGCGCGGAGGGGCGCGCAGACCGTTGGGAAGAGAGCAAGAGCAGGCAGGCCGTAGGAATGGTGGAACTAACTTGCCGCTATGAACGCGCACAGAACGTCGAAGACGTTGAACGCGCAGTTCGCGGTACTTATCCACCCGCTGGCGAAGCGGAGATTCGCGGTGGACTGCGTACTGAATCTCCGGCGGATGAATCTCCGACTCGCTCCGCAACGGATTGCCCGCCGGCAGAAGAAGCCCAACCATTCCAACGACCATCAGCCACCCCAAACTGGAACGCTTAGGGGGTTTGTTAATCGCTGTTTTTTGGGGGGCAGTAGCGAGCATGCGGTACCAAACCGAGAAACGTTCTCTGTTTTTTTCCAGGTTGTGCAGTTATATGTGTGTGCTGCTGACAAGGCAAGTGCAAATAGCCCAGAGATGCGAGATTTCTTTGAGCGGAGGGCAATCGTCACCGATTGGCTGTCAATTTCAAAACTGACCGACAATTCCGACGTGCTTCAGACCCCGTTCATGATCGAATCCGCGTTCGAGATGACTCTTCCGCTTATCCGCGATGCTCCCCACCCTTTCTTGCACTCCGCTAACCGAACACTAATCGACCACCGTTAGAAATTTGCTGGAAGTTGCAGTTTTTTCGTGTGGGAGAAGCCGGATGTCCGGTAGCGAGTTGTTCCGCAGCAGCGTGGGCAAGCAATCGATTCTCGTCGTCGAGGACGAAGACGATATCCGAGAGTTGATCAGCTATAACCTGCTCAGAGAGGGGTTCCAGGTCAGCGGGGTAGCCACGGGTGAGGAGGCGCTGGCCGCCGTCGGTGCCAAGCCGCCGGGCCTGGTGCTGTTGGATCTTATGCTCCCGGGCATCGATGGCCTGACGGTTTGCCGCAAACTGAAGCAGAATGCGGTGACCAGTTGCATTCCTGTCATCATTTTGTCGGCTCGCGGGGAAGAGACCGACATCGTTGCGGGACTGAATCTGGGCGCCGACGACTATATCACCAAACCGTTCAGTCCCGGGGTGCTCATTGCCCGCGTTCAAGCGGTATTCCGCCGCGTCCTCGTTACCCCGTCAGGGGGGGGCTTTCCGGAGGGGGCCGACGAACAGATCCAGCGGCACAACCTGTCGATCCACTTGGGTCGGCATGAGGTGGCCGTCGATTCGTTGCCCATCTCGCTGACGACGACGGAGTTTCGCGTGCTGCAATTTCTCGCGCGTCGGCCGGGGTGGGTCTTCACGCGTCAACAGATCCTCGACGGCATTCACGGCGACAACTACGCCATCACGGATCGAGCGGTGGATGTCCAAATTGTCGGGCTGCGCAGGAAGCTTGGCACCGCCGGCGCGTATATCGAAACGGTCCGGGGGGTGGGGTATCGGTTCAAGGAGTAAAGGGCCGCGGGTCGGATAATCGGTAAGTGCATTACGGGCCCTAACAAAACGGGGACAGGCACCCTGCATCTTGTATAATATTCACCCCCAACGCACAACATACGGGAGCCAGTCCCCGTTTTGTTAGGATCTCTAAGGCGACCGGGAGAAATTCGTAGCCTGACTCTCCGAGTCGGGTCTGGCTTCCAAGACCCGACTCGGAGAGTCAGGCTACGTCCGAGCGGGTAGATTCCTTTCTGCCGCTCGCCTAAAGATGACGCGCTTCCGCAATCTTTGCGCTGCCGAGACAATCGCGCGCTAGTCTGCGCATCGGCTGCATACCGCTCGGCTATGCCTCAGGCATGTTCGCCGAAGTGCCGATTTCCGCGATGAGGGACCGCTCCGGTGCCTACGGTTGGGCGAGCGCCTCGGAGTCGCAGGATGGGGAGTTGGACGATGGATCGGCCGATTTTGCTTGTCGTAGGGATTGTTCTTGGGTTGAGTTCACTGGGTTTCGCGGAGTCGGTCGCCCCCCAGTCGGATCTTTCGGTGCAACCGCCGATCATCGCGCCCGAGCCGGTTTGGCAGGAGCCTGTCCTTCCGGTGACATCGTCTCCGCCCGCAGACGATGAGGATGAGAAGGCGAAAGAGGAGGAGGTCTGTGACGGTGAGAAACTCGCAAAATTGCAGAAGCAAGTCGCGAGTTCTCATAAGGCGCTCTTCTACGACAACGACTTCAGCTATCTGCTCGACCGCTGTTACCACGATTGGCACCTGGGCGACAATCTGAAGCGGCGGTGTCTGGGCTCCTGGGGCACAGTCGATATCGGCGGCCAGTACCGGCTTCGGCAGCAGAGTGAAGAGAATTTTCGGGGGGCGGGATTGACCGGACGGGACGACGACTTCCTCCTGCACCGCTGGCGGCTCTACGCCAATGCGGAGATCGGCAGCAGCTTCCGCGTCTATGCGGAGATGATCGATGCACAGAGCAACTACGAGGACTTTGCGCCCCGGCTGATCGAGGAAAATCGCTTCGACCTGCTCAATCTCTTCGGCGACGTGCGTCTGTATGACGGTTGCCAGGGGGAACTTTGGGGCCGCGTCGGCCGGCAAGAACTCCTCTACGGCGCCCAGCGGCTTGTGTCGCCGTTGGACTGGGCGAACACCCGCCGCACATTTGAAGGGGGTAAGCTTTTCTGGCGCGGCGAGAATTGGGACGTCGATGCCTTCTGGGTTCGCCCGCTACGCGTCCGGCCGGAACAGTTCGACGCGCCGGACCAGAGCCAGGAGTTCATGGGCGTGTACGCCAAGTCGAAGATGTGCCAACACCGCACGGCCGAGTTCTACTACCTCCGCTACCTGGAAGGCGACGAACCCGCGTCGCGCAGAATCGTTCCTTTCGATCTCGACACTCTCGGCACGCGCTGGCAAGGCGAGCACGGCAACTGGCTCTGCGAAGCGGAGGCGGGCGTACAATGGGGCGAGTACGACCACCAGGATCACCTCGCCGGCTTCTTCACGCTCGGCGGCGGGCGCAAGTTCCAAGGCAAGTGGAAACCCGTGCTCTGGGCGTACTACGACTGGGCCTCCGGCGATGAAACGATCGGCAACGGATTTGACCATCTCTTTCCGCTCGGGCACCGTTACTTGGGGTGGATGGATCTCTTCGGGCGGCGCAACATCGAAGACATCAACTTCTTGTTGACGCTGGAGCCGAACGACCGAATGAAGCTCTTCTTATGGCACCACATCTTCTACTTGCAGGACGGCGATGACGTGCCCTATACGGTCGCCATGACGCCCGAGGTGCCCATGCCCGGCGGCAGCCGATCTCTCGGTCAGGAGTTGGATCTGGCCCTGGAGTGGACGCTCTCGCCGCGGACGAATCTGCTGTTGGGATACTCGCACTTCTTCAGCGGCGATTTCTACACGACGAATCCATCGGCCCCGTATTCCGGCGACGCCGACTTCTTCTACACGCAGTACACGGTCAATTTCTAACCAGCCTTAACAAAACCTGCGGCGAGCGGGAAAGCGGCTTAGGAACACTTAGAGCCTATCCCAAAACCTTGCGAGGAGAGGGGGACAGGCACATTTTGCTCCGAAGACTCCGCAAAATGAGCCAGTCCCCGACGGTTTTGGGATAGGCTCTTAGGAATAACTTTCTCGTTTGGACGTTGGGAGCGGAAGGCAGTAGATACAACAGGAGAGAACAGAGACAGCAGAGAAGAGGAACCCGTACTCCGTGTTCAAGTACGGGTTCCTCTTCTCTGTTGCCGTCTTTCC
>JAAYEH010000616.1 GCA_012728855.1 Rhodopirellula sp.
GCCGACCTGGACGCCGACGCCTGGAAGCTGAAAGTCCACCACGGCTTTCTCCAGCCGTTCGGCACCGTCGGCAGCCTCGCCCTGTTCACGCCCCCGCGGGACGAAGCCGGCCGCGAGAAATGGCAGCGGCATCAGAACTACGCCGGCCACATCCTCAGCGAAGAATGGCAGAAGCAGCCCAACAGTTCGTACCGCTGGGTGCCGGAAGGATCTCGGCCGGGTCATCTGCGCAGCCAGAAGGCCAACCACTACCTCGACGCGACCGCCTACGCCATCGCCGCGCGGACGATCTGGGGCCTGTGGACCATCCGGCCGAAGCAAGGCCCGCCAGGAAAGCCGGCGCGAAAGCCGCCAAGTCGAGACCGAGACAACGCTTCCGGCAGTTCGTGGATTCAAACCAGATAAGGAGATCGCAGTATGCCCAGAGTGACAGTCAACAAAGACTCGTTAGCCGTTACGCCCCTGACCACCCCCACGCCCGCGCCAGAACCTCTGCAGCCGGATCCAATACCGGACGTTTCGCTGACGGACTATCAAACGGACACATCGCCCCCCGTAGAACCGGTCCCGCCCGCTCCGCCGGTCCAGCAAATCATCCGCCAGATCAAGACCGTGCTGATCGAAGTCCCGTTATGCGACAACCCGCCCGGCCTGGACGGCACGCCCTCATTCACGAAGGCCCACGTCAACCTGCAGCTCATCAAAAGCCGCAGCCCCACCGGCCGCAACCTCCTGCATCGCCTCTGGTGGGGCCTGAAGGAGACGGGCGCGAAGCTCGCCAACGGTCGGAAAGTGTTCAACCGCAACGATGCCGTGGTGTGGCTGATCGAGCAGCTGGACGAACGGGCGTAGCCGGGGCGGACAGGCGTCACCTGGCCGCCGCCAAGTGACCTTCCATTCTGCACACGCCCGGTCGGCGGCTCGGGTGCACGCCCTAGTTCTGCTTAGGTTGTCGTCTACCGTTTCGGGGCGCGGCCTGTTCCATTGCAGGCTGGGCATATAACAACCTCCGTGGTATCTGAAAAAGAGTCTGCCTTTGTGGATACGAGCTTGCCCCGCCCGCGGCAAGCTCGGCACCTGGGCTGTTTCGAAAGGGTTCTCGTAGGAAACCTACCCTGGCCATTGCATACCGGGCAGATCTCCACTCGCTCGGAATAGTCGCGATTCTTGGTGGATTGCTGCTTCACCAGACTGGCGTGGGCGACAATTGAACCTCGCCGATCGCAGTAGTAGCATGGGAGGAAATCACGAGCATCTCTTTCGTCTCTCAGACGATCGCTTCTCGTAGAGGAGTAGCGGTAGTACGACTCCTGTGTCCAGTACTGCAATGGCTTGTCGCTACGCCTAAAACGCGGTTTCTTCGGCGGAGCGATCGCTCCCTCTGGAACCGTCGCGGTTGACAGTACAAGAAGAAACACGAACGCCGCAACACATGAGACCGTGGCGATAGCAGATAGACTCCAGTTCTGGAGGAATGCCGACAGAATCGCTAGCAGGCCTGAGGAAGTTCCAATCCAAATTATCACGGGATTATTGCCCACAGCATCGGTCCCTGTATTTCGGACGATCGCGACAGCCATTGGACGCGTTGTGCTTGGAGGCCACAGGGATAGCAGAACGTCGCGATTCAGCCGGTCGTACTCGACTCGGCTGCAATCGTTTGTTCGTCGCGTTTCATTGGTTGGAATCGGCTTGCGCGTCTGCGCCCTGTTGCGGTGACGGTCCTTCGTCTCCCAATCCCGCCCAGGGAAGTCACGCCAGCGTCACCTCGGGCTGCCACGGTTGTTATTCTCCGTCGGGTCTCCCTGTTTGCTACGAGGGGACCGAATCAGTTGAACACCTCCGAGAACTAGGCCGATCAAGGTGCCCAGCATGAGGCCGGTCCCGCCAAAAAGGATCAGGCCCAGTTGTGTCCAAAAAGCCTGCAGGGAAGGCTTTTCGGCGACCACGAACATACACACGACCATCGAGGCTGCACCCGCGATCGCGCCGACGAGCGGCGGCAGCCTCCGCGTCACACCAACGATCATCCCGGTGAAGGCGAAGGCTGCTGAAAACGCAGGGAGCCACTTCAAGGGGACGCATCTCATCGAGCACAGAACCACCGTAGAGACAATCCCGACAGACAGTCCAACGATCGCTCCAAGTATAACTGACCACAAGCGAAAACGGGCCCGCCGTGCCGTTGTGTTGGCCAGTGCATTCTCAGGCAGCGGCGATTCGTATGGGTTCACGGTCTGCATAGACGAGACCTGGATTGCCCCACATGGGAAAAATCGACTTGCCGACGAACTTCTAATTCGGCCGTCCCAATACATAATTACGACGCCGTTTTCGGCGGCATATCGCTCAGCCGCCACGCCATCAGCCTAACGAAGAAGCCTTTCCCTGACAAGCGTTTGCAGCCAGTTTCCCCCGACTGGGTACGCGTTTTATGTGGTCCACGTACCATTCAGGCGATACCCCTCCAGCGGCACATCGAATGGCCATCGGTTTTATGGAGCGACTTTCCGGCGGCAGAAGACGCAATAGCCAGTAAACAGCTGGACATCCTAAGCGGCGGAATCGCGGTGCCTTGCGTCCAATCCCATCCGAACAGGTGCGAGTGTTCTGCCGCTGGGCTCGACGGCAGAACGCGCTCGCCGGACCCGCCACGTTGGCGCGTGTCGGGTCCGGGGCCACGAATATACCTCTGGTATACGCCCCGTTTGCCTTTACGTGCCGTCCGAATTCCTTCATGCTCGGTTCATGGCCACGCTGAGCAGCAATTCGACCGACGCCCAAGTCCTCGCCGCATACGACGACAACGCTTCGTATGAAGAGGACAACAGCCGCGCTAAGGCCGACGCCTTCATCACCGCCTGTCGCATCCTGCGCAACCGGCTGCCCCTGTCCGCCGGGCGTGGCCCGCAGACGTTCACCCGCGAGTCCCTGCAGGCCGAAATCGAGGCAGCCCAGCGGTGGAAGGACGCCCACCCCGCAACTACCGGCAGCGGCAGCGGGCGGGTCCGTTACCTGTCGATGGAGAACTTCCGAGGATGACTGTAAAACGCCGACGGCAGGGCATGGCGGGCAGCATCCTAGAGCAGTTCGCCGAGCTGAAGTCCGACTACGAGATCGGGAAAGCCTCGCGGTACAAGCGGGCCAAGACCGGCATCA
>JAAYEH010000617.1 GCA_012728855.1 Rhodopirellula sp.
AGCCAGTCGGTGTTCCGCGCGTGCCGCTCATCAAGAGTCAGACTACGAGCCACTTCGGCAGGGTCCGTGACCTCTTCGATCTCAAACCGGAACTCGTTCATGGGAGCCTCATTCCTGCAGAGAATACTTTCGATATTCTACCTCTAGAGGTCCGTGAGTTCAAGGCCGGGAAGCAGCGCCCTGGATGCCCTGAATCTCCGGGGTGCGGCTCTGTTTGCGAGCCTCCCCGGATCTTCAAGCCGCCGTTTCAATCCCATACGTCCTTCGGCCCTTGATGCAGCTTCAGCCGCTCCTCGGGCGACAGATGTTGTTCCTTGGCCTCGGCATCAGTCTCGTAAACCTTCTCCAGATACTCCACGACGTGCTGGCGAGCAGAATTCCGGGCCTGGTTCAAAAAACGGGGACTGGCTCCGAGCCAAATAGCTTCTGCCGGTGAAGAACACGGTTCGGCGAGGTGCCTGTTCCAGTTTTCGAACCATGCCGAAACCCTTTGGTCGGCTGCGCTTGCTCCAGGTTGTGCTTTCGTAGAATCTTGTGGATGCCGTTGAGCACGGCCGTCCGCTTCTTCGTCAGGCTCGCCCCGCATGGACCCACAACCAAGGACTCAACTCGCCAGCGTCGCGGCGGTCCCTCTTCTGCTTCGATTGCCCCGTCGGCTGGATCACGACAACTTCCCGACAACCGTATTCCCGCAGCATGTCCAAGAGCCAGGGGTCTCCACGAAAGTGTAAACTTGGGTTCAAAAAACGCGCTCCCAAGCATACTTTTCTTGGAGACCCCGGCTCTTTCATGGTATCTGGAATTCCCGGCCGGCCGCTGCCCAGATTCACGCGGAAATCCACCTTCTTAGATTGACAGCAACTGCTGCCAACTGTCAAACTACGGGTTTGACCGAAGCGTGCCCGCAGAGGCCGACCAACCACTCCCCTTGGGTGAGCACCAGCGATGAGCGACCAGTCCGAGGACGTGTTCACCATCGACGAACGCGCCGCGTACCTGAAGCTGTCGAAATCGACGCTCGACAAGCTGGCCCAGGACGGAAAAATCCCGGGGCAGAAGGTCGGCCGGCATTGGCGCTTCCCCAAGGCGGTCATCGATCGGTGGCTGGGGAATCGGGCCGAGGAAATGGGAGAGGCCGAAACATGAGCGACGTCAAGCTGTTCCGGATCACCAACGGCAATGCCGAGGAACTCGTCGGCCAGCCCGTGAAGCTCGAGAAGAAGCTGCAGTCGCTCGTCGAAAAGCACCTTGATACCTTCCTTCACGTCCAACTCGTCGCCTCGGAATACTCCACCGGCAAGACGCACTCCGGTCGGATCGATACGCTCGGGCTCGATGAAAACTTCTGCCCCACGATCATCGAGTACAAACGCAACTCGAACGCCAACGTGATCAATCAGGGCCTCTTCTACCTCGATTGGCTAATGGACCATCAGGCAGAGTTCGAGTTGCTCGTTCTCAAACTGCTCGGGCAAGAGACCGCCGGCAAGATCGATTGGTCCGCGCCGCGTCTGTTGTGCATCGCCGAAGATTTCTCGCGCTACGATGTGCATGCGGTCCAGCAGATGAACCGCAACATAGAGTTGCTGAAGTACGCGTACTTCCCCGAGCACAACCTGCTCATGCTCGATCTGGTCAACGCGGTCGTCGCCAAAACGGACGGCGACGGCGAGCGCACCATCGAAGGCGGCGGCACGTCCAAGCAGTACACCACCCAAGCCGAGTATCTGGAAAAGGCATCCCCGCAGCTCAAGGAGTTGTACGAAGCCGTTCGGGACTACATGACCGACCTGGGTGACGACGTTCACGAGAGATTCCTGAAGTGGTACATCGCTTACAAGCGACTGAAGAATATCGCCACGGTTCAGCTTCAAACCCAGAAGAATAGCCTGCTAATGTGGCTGCCGCTCGATCCCGACACGATGACGTTGGAGGAAGGCTTCTCGACCGACAAGCGGAACGTCGGGCACCACGGCACGGGCGATCTGGAACTGCTGATTCGCAGCCTCGATGACTTGGAGAAGGCCAAGCCGTTGATCCAGAAAAGCTTCGAGGAAAACTGAGCATGTCCACACTGGAAAGCCAAATCGAGACTCACATCATCGAGAAGCTTTGCGACTTGAAGTACCTGTACCGCGCAGATAAACGAGAGCCCATAGGGGGAGCGTAAACATGCCGTTCCAACTCACGTGCCCTGGTTGCGGAGCGATCCATGCCGTCGATGAGCAATATGTCGGCAAGATGGGCAAATGCAACAAATGCGGAACGAAGAGAAGAGGCAAAGGTGACACCCACCAAAGTTGATAAGGACGGGAGGTTTAGGTAGAATTAGGGCGTGCCACGCGGTCCACGGCATGTTCCGGGCGGAATGGTGTTTCATGTCTTGAATCGAGGCGTGGGGCGACGTGCGTTGTTTGAGAAGAAGGTCGACTACGAGGCGATCGAACGCGTTCTGGACGAGACCTTGCGGATCCGCCGCCTGAGAATTTGTGCCTACTGCCTGATGCCGGCTCCATTTCGTGATCTGGCCCGAAGGCGATGGTGAACTGGCGGCCTTTATGCAGCAACTCGAACGATGCTAAGGAGGCAATCATGAGGGCGCAGAACGTATCGCGGCGGAAGTTCTTGAAAGACGCATCGGCCGGCACGCTGGCAACTGTGGCGGCGGGGACGATGAGTGCCTACGGGAAAGCCGGCACCACACGCGATGCCCTGGCGGTCCTGGGCGGCAGTCCCGTGAGGGCGAAGCCTTTTGCTTCCTGGCCCCCGGTGACTGCCGAGATGGAGCAGTCGCTGGTCACCGCCTTTCGCTCCGGCAAATGGGGCCGCACGCTACAGGGTGCCATGCAGGGCGCGGGGCTCGTGGTCGAGTTTGAGAAGCGGTTCGCCGAACTCATCGGGGCCGCGCACTGCCTGGCCACGGGCTCCTGCACCCAGTCGCTGCACACGGCCCTCCATGCGGTGGGCGTTGGGGCTGGAGACGAAGTGCTCGTCACCCCTTGTACGTTTATCGCCTCGATCCAGGCAGTGCTGATGTGCAACGCGCTTCCCGTCTTCGTCGATGTCGATCTCGACACCTACCAGATGGATCCCGACAAGATCGAACCGCTGGTCAATGGCAACACGCGGGCGGTGGAGCCGGTCCATATCGGCGGGCTGCCGTGCAGCATGGAGAAGATCATGGCGGTTTCCAAGAAACACGGCCTCAAGGTGGTCGAAGACGCCGCTCAGGCACACCTCGCCGAGTTTCGTGGGAAGAAGTGCGGCACATTTGGTGATCTGGGCTGCTTCAGCTTTCAGTCGAGCAAGGTGGTCGCCTGCGGCGAGGGGGGCGCCATCGTCGGCAACGATGAAGCGCTGATGGAGCAATGCTACACGTTCCACAATCTCGGCCTATCGGCCAAGGCGGGAAGTGCCGCGATCGGCACGAAGTACCGGATGCACGAATTGGAGGCGGCCATCTTGCTGCCCCAGCTCGTCACGCTCGCCCAGCAGACCCAAACCCGTAACGACAACGCGGCCTATCTCGCCCGCAGGCTCGGAGAAATCCCGGGGATCGCGCCGCAGAAGCTGCACGAAGGGGCTACCAAGGCGGCCTATTACATCTACGGCTTCCGATATCAGAAGGAGCACTTCAACGACGCCCCCAAGCAAAAATTTCTCAGGGCGCTGCGGGCGGAGAAGATCCCGTTCACCACCATGTATTTCGACGAACTGAACAAGCAGCCGTTCCTCGAGCACACCTTGAACTCGCCCACGTTTCAGAAGATCTTCTCGAAGGAGCGGCTCAAACGCTACCGCGAGGAAAACCGCTGCCCATCGAACGACCAACTCTCCGCCGAGGGCATTTGGCTACCGCAATACGTCTTTCTCGGCGATAAGAAGGACATGGACGATATTGCCGATGCCATAGCGAAGATCCACGATCATAGGGATCAGCTTGCTCGGGTGTGAAGGAATTCATGCACCCGCATCCCGCCGATTAGGCGAGCGCGAGAAAGGAATCTATGCGCATCGGGCGTAGCCGGACTCTCCGAGTCCGGGCTTCGAAGCCAGACCCGACTCGGAGAGTCGGGCTACGAACTTCTGCCGCTCGCCTAATCGAGCGTTTTTCCACCATGCAGGTGCAACGATCGGTGGTTCGTCGCATTAACCCTGCCGAGCAAGCCACCCCTCTGCCCGCAGCCACTCTTCGCAGCGCTTGGGCCAGGAGGAGACGGGATTTTCGGACGGCCGCAGGCCGTAGCCGTGGCCGCCCTTGGTGTAGATATGCAGTTCCGCGGGCACGCCGGCCTTCTTCAATTCGATGTAGAACTGGGCGGCGTTCATGGCCCGCAACGCGTCGTCGTGCGTCACGGCGATGAACGTCGGAGGCGTCTGCTTCGTCACTCGCACCAAGGGGCTCAACGGTCCCGGCTGCTTCTCATCAGCCAGGTAAGCCGGGTAGATCGGAATGAGAAAGTTCGGCCGGCAACTCAACTCGTCGGCCGCGTCTTGCTTGGGGTACGTCGGTTCATTCCAGTGCGTGCCGGCCAAGATCGTCAAATGTCCCCCAGCCGAAAAGCCGAGCACGCCGATGCGATTCGGATCCACGTTCCAGTCGGCGGCGCGCTGGCGGAACAAACGCAGCGCGCGTTGCGCGTCCTGCAAGGGGGCGGTGTGCGGCGCATCCTTGTCGCGGCGCGGAACGCGGTACTTGAGCACCGCGGCAGTGACACCGAGCGAACGGAGCCACTCGGCGATTTCCGTGCCCTCCAGATCCCAGGCGAGGATGTTGTAACCGCCACCGGGACAGACGAGCACGGCGGTGCCGTTGGCCTTGTCCGCCGGCGCGGGCAGGACCGTCATGGTTGGCTCGGTCACCAGCGCCACGCGCAACACGCCATCGTTTCTCGGCGCGGCAGGTTTGGAAATCGGCGGCTCGAAGTCCGCCTCGCCGGGCACTTCGCCAGGCCACAGCTTGAGTTCCTCGGACTCCGCCGCCTCGGCGGCCCGCGGCAGGGAGCCGCAGAGGACGCCGAGAATGGACAGCGCCAGCATCGTCACAGGGGCAAGTACTCCCGGGTTCATACGGATTACCTTTCGGGTTCGGGTGGCGAGAATGGTGTAGCGCCACCTAGTCTACCCGATGGCTGCACCCCCTGCTATTGGCAACCTTTCCCGGAGAATGTCGGTGGGAAATCCAAGTTGTACGGGGCCGGACCAGGAATGTGCTTTCTTCAAGGGCGGCCGGTTGCAAAAGCGCCGACGGCGGTGTATGGTGGCGGCAACCGGGAAATGAGCAGGAAGCGGATCCCGATCGCCTGGGAGCCACTGAAATAAATGATCGTCTATTGCGTGCGCCACGGAGAGAGCACCTACAACGCGGAGAATCGGGTCCAAGGGCAATCGGACGTGCCGCTGTCGGAGTTGGGCCGCCGCCAGAGCGAAGCGGTCGCGAGCGAGTTGGCGATGCGACCGATTGGCGCCCTGTACAGCAGTCCGCTGAGGCGAGCGATGGAGACTGCCGAGCCGATTGCCGGGCGGTTGGGCCTGAGAATCCGCAGCGATGCGAGACTGAAAGAGGTTGACGTCGGGGTCTTCCAGGACTATCTCCGCACGGAACTGTCGGAATTGTTCCCGGAAGAGCTTGCCCGTTGGGAGTCGAGCGATCCCGACTATGCGGTGCCGGGCGGCGAATCGCGCAGCGACTTGGCCGGCCGGGGAATTGCCGCCATGAACGAGATCGCGCACGGCGATGAGCCGGAAGTGGTTGTTGTTGCGCACGGCCGGCTTCTGGTGGAAACACTGCGGAGATTGATTGGATCGGCGCCGGACGGCATTCCGCCGTCGCTCCGGAATGGCTCGATCACTACGGTCGAGTCGCACCGGGAAGGGCGTTGGGAGCTTCGGTCCGTCGATGCCGTGGAACATCTCCGCGGCGTGGGGCTTGCCGGCGCAGGAGATTTGTAGGTTCTGCTTGCCGAGCAGAACTTGTCGGGGCAGGCTCCCGCTCGGCAAGCGGGAGCTACACTTTCGATCGCTGGAACAGCAGTTGGGCAGAGGGTCGACCACTCAACCAGGAGAACGTGCCATGTCCGCTGAAGAATTCCAAGAACCCCAAGAACAACAAGAACAATCCGTGGAAAACATGGAGTCCGAGCAGTCGCCGAACGTTTCCCCGCCGGAACCTGCCGGCGAAGCATCCAGCCCGGAAACGGCGCATGGGCTGGCAGTCGGCTCGTTTACCGCCGCGGCGTTTGCCGTCGTGGCCATCTTCATCGCCTGGGGCCTGCTGGAGGCGTTTCATCCGGTCTTTGATGTGCCTCCCGAACTCATGGCCGACAATCCGTCTCTCCAACAATCGGCCGAACTGGCCGCGGCCGAGTTGCAGGTGAACCTGTACAATTCCGTGCTGGTTCTCGGAATCTTCGCGGCACTGCTGGCCGGTGCGATGGCGTTAGGGGAAGGCTGGGCCCGAGGCTCCTGGAAGATCGCGATTGCCGGCGGTATCGGCTGTCTGCTGGCCGGCGCGGTTTTCGGCGGCCTTGCCGGCTGGGTGGGACACAACGTCTACCAGTTCGCCAAAATGCCCGGGGAAATGACGATCGATTTGGCCGGCTCCGTGGTAGTGCAGATGACGATGCTGGCTGCGCTGGGGGCGGGCGTTGGATTGGCGTTGGGCAGTCTTGCCGGAGAGGCGGGCACCATTTTCACGCGCATCACCGCCGGCGCCCTGGCCGGGATGCTGGCCGGGTTGCTCAGCCCCTTCGCAACCGCGAATTTGCTCCCTGCCGCTCAAACCGAGCACCTTATCCCTCGCGGCGATGCCGCCGTGCTGCTCTGGTTAGGAATCACGGGAGTGCTGCTGGGCCTGATCGTTCCGGGAATGAAGATCCGGCGGAAAAAGCCGGCCGCTGCACCTGCGGTTGACAACCTGGCTATTGCGGACGGCCCGGCCGCAGACTGACCAGCCATCGGGTTGGTCCGCCCAGGAAAGACCTACTATGAACAGTCAAGAGCGTCATGGCAAGATTCCCGGTTTTTTTGCGAAATAGTTTGTTGAGCCGGGCTTGTGGGTAATTCGTTAGGACTTCTTCGGAGGGCGTTTTTTGAAAGGGC
>JAAYEH010000618.1 GCA_012728855.1 Rhodopirellula sp.
AGGGTTTCGCTCGTTAAGGGACTTAACCCAACATCTCACGACACGAGCTGACGACAGCCATGCAGCACCTGTGAAAGAGCTCCCCGAAGGGCACTCTCCTCTTTCAAGGAGATTCTCAACCATGTCAAGCCTAGGATAAGGTTCTTCGCGTAGCCTCGAATTAAGCCACATCCTCCACCGCTTGTGTGAGCCCCCGTCAATTCCTTTGAGTTTCAGCCTTGCGGCCATACTCCCCAGGCGGAGCACTTAACGCTTTCGCTACGGCCGAGAGGATGTGGAAGTCCCCTCAACCCAGTGCTCATCGTTTACAGCTAGGACTACCGGGGTATCTAATCCCGTTCGCTCCCCTAGCTTTCGTGCCTCAGCGTCAGTAAAGACCCAGTGAGCTGCTTTCGCCACAGGTGTTCCTGATGATATCAACGCATTTCACCGCTCCACCATCAGTTCCGCTCACCTCTATCTCCCTCAAGCCAGGTAGTTTTGAACGCAATTCCTCGGTTGAGCCGAGGGCTTTCACATCCAACTTACCCAGCCGCCTACGCACGCTTTAAGCCCAGTGAATCCGAATAACGTTCGTACGGTTCGTATTACCGCGGCTGCTGGCACGAACTTAGCCCGTACTTCCTCTGAGGATAGGTCAAACATGGGAGATAACTCCCATGCATTTCCTCCCCTCTGACAGCGGTTTACAACCCGAAGGCCTTCATCCCGCACGCGGCGTCGCTCGGTCAGGCTTGCGCCCATTGCCGAAGATTCTCGACTGCAGCCACCCGTAGGTGTCTGGGCAGTGTCTCAGTCCCAGTGAGCGGGGTCATGCTCTCACACCCCGTACCCATCTCCGCCTTGGTGGGCCGTTACCTCACCAACTAGCTAATAGGACGCGGACTCATCCTCAGGCGGACTTACACCTTTGGTCCGGAGACGTTATCCGGTATTACCCAGGGTTTCCCCTAGCTATCCCAGTCCTGAGGGTAGATAATCCACGCGTTACTCTCCCTTTCGCCGCTCGAGTACCCCGAAGGGCCTTTCCGCACGACTTGCATGCCTAATCCACGCCGCCAACGTTCATTCTGAGCCAGGATCAAACCCTTCAATTGAATTTATGCTTCCACGACCGCCTCGACTTGCGTCTCAACTGCCGTGGTGATTAGCATTCTCACGAAAGGCTCGTCCAGAGGCCACCAGCTCCAGGTCACGGAACCAGCGCCTCGACCTTTTCTTCAAAACCCAGTCCAATGCTGGCTGAATAAAAGGGGCTTCTTACACGCTACCAAATTGCCAAAGAACAAACACAGCCGGAAAGTCACCACCGTCCGCACTGGCGAAAGGCCAATGACCGACCGACTGTTTAAGATTCTAACCTTCCGCCGCCGCCTGTCAACAAGGGGCAAAAAGAATTTCTTTGGCCGGCTGGCCAGGCAGCGACGAAGGCTCGGGAGAAACTTCCCATACCACCTGTCTTGCCAAGCCGAGCAGTCTGAATTTCGATATGACAACATCCGCCGCGAATTTCAACACGGTATCCGAGCGGACTTGCTCCGGGATAGGTTCTGCTTGCCAAGCAGAACCCGGACGCCCGCAGACCGCAACGTTACGCAGGATCCCGCTAGGCAAGCGGGATCTACTGCCCAAGGGGACGGACTACAGACATGCTTCGCCAATAATCGAAGAGCGTCTCGATCGACAGAACACCGCCGCCCATACCACTCTTATTAACCCCTCCGTAGGGGACACCATGCGGAAAAACATTGTGGGCGTTGATCCAGCTATTGCCCGCCACCATCGCTTCGGCAATGCGATAGGCTCGTCCCAAATCGCCGGTCCAAACGCTGTTGGCCAAGCCGTAGTCGGTCTGGTTTGCCAGCCGCACGGCCTCCTCCTCGTCGGAAAACGATGCCAGGTAGGCCACCGGGCCAAAAATCTCCTCTCGCGCAGCCACGTTGTCCAGCGAACCCGCCAGTAGAGCAGGCTGCACATAGAATCCATCCTTACCCGGAACCTTCGCCTCTCCGCCGGGCAAGACCGCTTCGGCCCCTTCCGCTCGACCGCGCTGGAGGTAGCTCAGAACACGTTTCCGCTGCTTCTCGCTCACCACGGGCCCCATCTGGGTCGCCCGGTCCAACTGGTATCCAACCGCCACCTTTCTCATCCGCTCCGCACACGCCTCCACAAAAGGCGCGTAGATCTTCTCGTGGATGAGCCAACGGGTCGCGTCGCAGCAGACCTGGCCGGTGTGGAAGGTGATGGCCTGGACGAGTTTCTCGGCGGTTGCGGCAATATCCACGTCGTCAAAAACCACCGCTGCCCCCTTGCCGCCGAGTTCCAGTTTGGCCGGCACGAGGTTGCGCCCACAGGCTTCGGCCACCAAACGGCCCACCTCGGGCGATCCGGTGAACGACATCCGTCTGATCCGGGGGTGGGCGGCCAGGGCCGCGCCGGCGACGCCGCCCAGCCCTGGAACCACATTGATCACGCCATCGGGAAGGCCTGCCTCTTTGGCCAGCCGCCCGAGATAGATGGTCGAAAGCGGCGTGTCCTCGGCCGGTTTGATCACCACGGTGTTGCCGGCGGCCAGGGCCGGAGCAATGCCCCAACCGGCCAACAAGAACGGGAAATTCCAGGGAAAAATGAAGGCACAAGGGCCCCAAGGCTGGCGGACGGTCCACGCCTCATGCCCGGCGATGGCAATCGCGCTGCGGCGTTGCACCTGGAGCGACATCGTGACGAAATACCGCATCGTATCGACGAAGTTCTGGACATCGGCTTCGGCCTGCCAATAGACTTTGCCGCAGTCGAGCGCTTCGATCTGAGCAATCACCTTCTTGCGGCGTTGCACCTCATCGGCCAGTCGGTGCAACATCGCCCCGCGGTCGTTCGGAGAGAGTTTCGCCCAGTCGTTCCGGACGAAGGCGGTCTCCGCGGCTCGGACGGCCCGGTCCACGTCGTCCCCCTGCAGGGAATCGACCTCGGCAAGGGCCTGGCCACTTCCGGGATCGCGCGTTTCGAAGGTCTCGCCACTGGACGAGCGGGCCGTTCCGCCCGCGATTATGCCACCCAGTGGCCCTGATTCCAGAAACGCCGCCACTTCGGGAAGGAGCCGAGCGTCGGTGATGGTTGCCATCACAATCCTCCTGAATTCTCGGGAAATGAGACGATTGCCGTATGTCATCTTACCCAATTGGCACCGAGATGCCAATTGGCAGGTGACGACCATGGAATTTCATGGTCGTGGGAGGACGAATCGTTGTGCGCCGGTCCCCGGAACCGTAGAATCCCGGCGGAACGAGAACCGCGAGGCGATCGGCGTCTCGGTCACTGTCTCGTGCAAGGAAAGAAAACCCGACATCCATGGCGAAGCCGTCCATCATCCAGACGAGCTGGTACGACCATCCGCAATACTACGACCTCGCGTTTCGTTCGGAGACGCGGCCGGAGGCCGACTTTTTCGAGGCGGCGTTGCGGAAATATTGCTCGTTCAGGGCGCGAAGACTATTCGAACCGGCTTGCGGCACGGGCCGCCTGGTGGCGGAGATGGCGGCGAGAGGTTACCGAGTCAGCGGCTTCGACCTCAGCGAACCTTCGCTCTGCTACCTCCGCCGGCGACTTGGTCGGCGGGGATTGGAGGCGGAAGTCACCCGGCAAGACATGGCCGATTTCCGGCTCTCGGGCGTCTTCGACGCCGCCTATTGCACATTCGACAGCTTCCGCCATCTACTCACCGAGAATTCCGCTCAAGATCACCTGCAGTGCGTGGCGAAACATCTGCGGCCGGGCGGGATTTACATTCTCGGTTTCCATCTGCTGCCGCCCGACGCCTCCGAAGAGTGTACCGAACGGTGGACCGAGCGGCATGGAGGCACGCAGGTGACGGTCACCCTTCGCGTGTTGGCCACCGATCGCCGGCGCCGCATCGAAACGCTCCGCATCAGCCTGCTGGCGCGAACGGCGAGCCGGGTGGTCCGCATTCGCGACGAGTTCGGCCTGCGGATGTACACCGCCGCTGGGTTTCGCCGGCTGCTGGCCAAGACGCCCGAACTGGAACTTCTCGACGTTTACGATTTCTGGTACGAGATCGACAAGCCTTTGGCGCTTTCCGACGAATTGTCCGATACGGTGTTTATTTTGCAGAAGCGTTAGCATCGGCCAGCGCGTGCTGCAATTTCGCGATCATCGCATCAACCGAGTCGGGTTTCTGGACGAATCCGAATACGTTCTGGCCGTCGAATCGATGCATCATCGTATCCGCCGTGTACCCGCTGGTGAGGATCACGCGGACATCGGGGTCGGTGCGGCGGATCTCGTGGAAGACTTCCTCTCCGCCCATTTCCGGCATTGTCAGGTCGAGAACGATGCAGGCGAGCCGGTCCCGATGTCGCTGGTAAGTCTCCAGGGCCTCGCGGCCGTCGATGGCCGTAAGAACCTGGAATCCGGCGGACTGAAACAGCGCCTGCATTCCCATGCGGACCATCTCTTCGTCATCCGCGATGAGGACGGTGCCGCTTGCCCGCGGCCGGTCGCGCGGTACGACTTCACTTTCGGCAAGCGGCGGACCCGAGCCGCCCACGGGCAAACAGACCCGGAACAGCGATCCTTTGCCGGGTTCGCTCGATACCCCGATGGCGCCTCGGTGCGCGCCGATGATTCCGTGGACGGTGGCCAGCCCCAGCCCGCGGCCGACGAACTTGGTGGTGAAGAATGGATCGAAGATCTTGTCTCGCGTCGCCTCGTCCATGCCGCAACCGCTGTCGGTCACCTCCAGGCAGATGTAGGGGCCGCTGGGCAGAGAGTCGCGTGCAACACATGTCTTGGGACATTCGTCGTCGACCTGCACGCGGCTGGTGGCGATGGCGATCGTGCCGCTCTTGTCGCCGAGCGACTCCGAGGCGTTGACCACCAGGTTCATGATCACCTGGCGGATCTGGCTGGCATCGCCCAGCGTCGTCCCGAGATCGGGGGTCAAGCGATACTCCAAAGTCGCCTTCTTGGAAACGGCCACTTCCAACATGACCTTCATGTCGTCGACCATGCGGGAGAGGTCCAACGGCTCGAGTTGAATCGTCCCTTTCCCGGCGTAGGTGAGGATCTGTCGCGTCAGGTCGGCGGCTCGCGCGGTCGCTTTGCTGATCTGGGCGGCTTTTTCGCAGACGCTGGATGAGGCCGTCGGATCGGCTTGCACGAGGTCGGCAAAGGCGCGGATTCCGGCCAGGATATTGTTGAAATCGTGGGCGATTCCACCGGCCAGCACGCCAAGGCTCTCCAGCTTCTGGGCCTGCTGCAACTGCGCTTCCATTTGCCGCCGCTCCTCTTGCGCTTGCCAGCGCTCGGTAACGTCGGTGAAGAGTACGGCGAAGCTGCGCGGCGCCGGGCTGTAGGCATACACATGGAAGTACTTGCCGAGGGCCGCCGAATGATTGTCGAAATTCGTTGGTCGCCCGCTGAGCGCAACGGCCCCGTAGGTTTTAATCCAGCCGGGGTCTTCTTCGGGCAGGACTTCCCGCAGCGTACGGCCGATCACCGCCTCGCGTTTCAGTCCGGCCTGCCGCTCGAAAGCCGGATTCACGTCCAGGAAACGGTAATCGCAAGGCTCTCCCGCTTCGTCACACAGGATCTCATGGAGGGCGAATGCCTCAGTCATATTCTCGAAGAGGCGGCGATAGCGATCCTCACTCACTCGCAAGTTTTCTTCGGCCCGTTTGCGATCGGTGATGTCGGTCAGCGCCACCACCGCGTGCCTGCGACCGTCGAGAACGGCCGGTTCCAAGTCGAATGCGTAGTGGCGCCGCTCACTCCCTCTGCCAAAATCGTGTACGATCTCAACGTCCTGATCATGGGTCGCTTCGAAGTGGTCCAACGCACTTCTCGCGGCGGCGTGGAGTGTGCAATTGGGGCATTGAGATGAATACGTGCAGCCGCGAGCATCCTCGAGGCGATGGATGCAGCAGGCGAAGTCGCCGCATCGCTTCTGTTTCAATTCCGCCAGGGTATTCTGGAGCAGTCGTTCGGCGGCAGGATTGGCTTCGACGATCTGCTCTTCAGGGTCGAGGACGAGCATCCCCATCGGCGATGCGGTCATGATCGCCCGGAAATAGTCTCGCTCTCTCTGAATCGCGCTTTCCGCTTCTCGCTGCTGAGTTTGATCGCGAAAGACGAGAACCGCGCCGACAATCCGGCCCGCTTCGTCGCGGATCGGCGCACCGCTGTCGGCAATGGGGCGTTCGGCGCCGTCGCGCGCGAGCAGGATGGTATGGTTGGCCAACCCCACGATCACTCCGTCGCGGATCACACGGGCCACCGGGTTCTCGACCTCCGCCCGCGTATATTCGTTGACAATGCGGAAGACTTCCTCCACCGGTTGACCCAACGCCTCGCTTTCGCGCCAACCGGTGAGTTGCTCGGCCGTGGGATTCAGCCGGGTGATCCGCGACGCTTGATCGGTGGCGATCACGCCGTCGCCGATGCTGTAGAGTGTTGTGCGGATTTCCTCTTGGGCCTCGCGCCACCGTCGCTCCGAGCGGTACAGATCCCGGTAGAGGGATCGCTGCCAGCGGTAGAATGCGAAGGAGGCCATTCCGATCGCCAGCAGGATGGCTAGCGCCACCAAGATCAGCACAACCCAGCCGTGGTATCGGACTTCGGCGAAGATCTCCGCCACGTCGAGATGCACCCGGTCGCAGTCGGGACAGCGAAAGAAGTCGGCAAAGGCGATCTTCTTTGTCAAGACGGCTTGCTCGACGAGGCGATTGGCGTTGGCGTCGAGACGGGGCAGATGAGGATTGAGCGACAACAGGACGCGTCCGTCAACGCCGGCAAGGATCACGTCGTCATAGCCACACGCCTCGCGAATCAACTCCATTCCTCTCCGGATCGAGGCTCTCACATCCGGTTCCGCCGAGAGACGGCCATCCGGACCGACAGCCGTTCGGAAGATCGGCCCGGCCAATTGCATGGCGGCATCCCCCAGCCGCTCCTTCCGCCACTGGACGATCTGGTCGATCTTCAGACTCGATATCGCCTTCAGGTCGGCGTACTTTTCCTTGCGGATAGCGCGGGCTTCCTGGAGGTAGTATCCGTACCCAGCGGCTGCCAGCGCAACCGACCCGATCACCGCCAAGAGAATCAGCCGCCAGCGGATTGCCTTCACGTCGTTCAAATGCGTCACGTTTCTCACTTCGTGGAGGTTCTTTCGGTTCGGTCCGAAGCGGTAGCGCCCTCGCTGCCAGTCTACTCAGGGGGGCCACTTTGCTGCAAGGGTTTGGCCGCTCGCCTTTACGGCAAGGTCGCTACGCAGAATTGACCGGGTGGCAATTAGCCGCCAACTTTGAGACAATACCCGGTTAACCGTTTCCTAACCCGAAGTCGGACTGTCCTTCGCTCACGCGGTCGTGTTACACTAGACGGCCCGGCAGCACAACGGTGGGCAAGAAGCCGTACGTCAGGCTTTCCCGCCTGACCCGAACGCAACAGTCAGGCTGGAAAGCCTGACGTACTTGGTGGTTGGCCTCGGACGAGATGAAAGTCAAGATGATGAAAGCGCTGGTAAAGAGCAAGTCGGAAGCAGGGTTGTGGCTCGAAGACGTGCCCGTGCCCCAGATCGGCATCAACGACGTGTTGATCGAGGTTCTCCGGACGGGAATCTGTGGAACCGACGTCCATATTTACAGCTGGGACGCCTGGGCCCAGAAGACCGTTCCGGTGCCGATGGTTGTCGGTCACGAATTTGTGGGGCGGATCGTCGAGATCGGCAGCAATGTGGCCGATTTCGAGGTCGGCGACGTCGTCAGCGGCGAGGGGCACGTCGTTTGTGGACGCTGCCGCAACTGTCTCGCCGGCCGCCGGCACCTTTGCAGGGATACTTCGGGGATCGGCGTGAATCGCCCCGGAGCCTATGCCGAGTACCTGGCACTGCCGGTGACCAACGTCTGGCGCCACGAGCCCGAAATCCCTCTGGACGTGGCCGCCATCTTCGATCCGCTGGGCAACGCGGTCCACACCGCCCTCAGCTTCCCCGTGCTGGGCGAGGATGTCTTGGTCGCCGGTGCCGGACCGATCGGCATCATGGCGGCAGCCGTCGCGCGTCATGCCGGCGCGCGCTACGTGGTCATCACCGACGTCAATCCCTGGCGGCTCGAACTGGCCAAGAAAATCAAGCCCACCCTCGCCGTCGATGTCCGCTCGACCAGCATCGCCGACGCCCAGAAGAAGCTCGGCATGCACGAAGGTTTCGACGTCGGCCTGGAGATGTCGGGCAATCCGCAGGCCTTCCGCGACATGCTTGCCAACATGTGCCACGGAGGAAAGATCGCCATGCTCGGCATCCCCGAACAGGAAATCGCCATCGACTGGAGCACCGTCATCTTCAACATGCTGACGGTCAAGGGGATCTACGGCCGCGAGATGTACGAGACCTGGTACAAAATGACCGTAATGATCCAAAGCGGCCTGGACATCGAACCGGTGATCACCCACCGCTTCCACTACACCAACTTCCAGCAAGGCTTCGACGCCATGCGCAGCGGCCGCTCCGGCAAAGTCATCCTCACCTGGAAAGACGAAACCGCCTGACCCCGCCAGCAAATAACAAATAACAAATGACAAATAACCTTCAATCCCACCTCACCGATCAACTTCGCCAGATTCGCGAAGCCGGGCTGTACAAGGCTGAACGCGTCATTACCACCGCGCAGCGGGCGAGCATCGGGGTCGTCGAGCAGAAAGCGGTCCTTAATTTTTGCGCCAACAACTACCTTGGATTGGCCGACCATCCCGAGGTGATCGCGGCCGCCCACGAAGCACTGGACCGCTGGGGCTACGGCATGGCCTCGGTCCGCTTCATCTGCGGCACCCAGCAGGTCCACAAACAGTTGGAAGTCCGCCTGAGCGAGTTCCTCGGCACGGACGACACGATTCTCTATTCGTCCTGCTTCGACGCCAACGGCGGCCTCTTCGAAACCATCCTCGGTCCCGAAGACGCCGTCATCTCCGACGAACTCAATCACGCCAGCATCATCGACGGCATCCGGCTCTGCAAAGCGCAACGGCTCCGCTACAAAAACAACGACATGGCCGACCTGGGGACGCAACTCCAGCAGGCTCAAGGGGCCCGCTTTCGCATGATCGCCACTGACGGTGTCTTCTCGATGGACGGCATCATCGCCAACCTGCCGGCCATCTGCGAATTGGCCGACAAATACGACGCGCTGGTGATGGTCGACGACTCGCACGCAGTCGGCTTCATGGGGGCCGGCGGCCGCGGCACCCCGGAATACCACGGCGTGGCGGGGCGTATCGACATTCTCACCGGCACGCTCGGCAAGGCCCTGGGCGGCGCCAGCGGCGGTTATACCAGCGGACGCAGGGAAATCATCGAGATGCTCCGGCAGCGGAGCCGGCCCTACCTGTTTTCCAACACCGTCGCGCCGCCCATCGTCGGCGCCACGCTGAAGACCCTGGAACTGCTCTGCCGCTCGACAGAGCTTCGCGACCGGCTCCAAGAGAATACCGGACGCTTCCGCCTCGGTATGACCGAGCGGGGATTTCGCATCACGCCCGGCGAGCATCCGATCGTGCCGATCATGCTCGGCGACGCCGTGCTGGCGGGCCGCATGGCGGAGGCGCTGTTGGAGCGAGGCGTCTACGTGATCGGCTTCTCCTACCCCGTGGTGCCGCAAGGCAAGGCGAGGATTCGCGCTCAGGTTTCCGCGGCCCATACGCCCGAGGACTTGGAGTTCGCTATGGAGGCGTTTTCCGCCGTCAAGCAGCAACTCGGCATTTGATCCGCTCTTCGACCTTTCCAGAAGAGGAGGCCTCAGCCGTGCAGAGCTTTCCGGTTCGATGGGACGTGCAAGGGGGTCGGGAGTCTTTTTCCGTATCGGCCTCACCGCCCCTTGGCACGTCGGGCGCAGTCGATGGCCGATACGGAAAAAGACTCCCGACCCCTTCTTGGTTACGAGCCTGCCTGTTGGGGGCGAGCATCGCCGCCACTGCCTTCGGCGCCACGCCCGAAGAAATTGAAGCTGATTGGCAGCGGCAGGATCAATGCCGCATCCGCCAGGTCGAGCAACCGGGGACTGTCCGCTTCGTCCATACGGAAATCGACTGGCCCGGCGTGACACGGGACAACCGCTTCCGAGTTCCCAGGCGCGCCGCTCCCGAACTCGACGGCGTTCTGGACGACGCCGTCTGGCCCCGTGCCGCCGAACTGCCAGGCGAGCAAGCCGATCGTCCCACGACGCGATGGCTGCACGACGGACGTAATCTGTACGTCGGCGTCAGCCTGCCGGCCGCGTTGGAAGCCGCTTACGGCGGCGAGTCGACCGCGATCGATGCCGCCGGCGCCGTCGACGGCGTCAAGAACGGACTCTATGCCTTCCATACCGGCCGCGAGCCCAACCCCTGGTGGCAGGTCGATCTGGGCAGCCGGCAGGTAATTGGAAGAGTCGTGGTTTACAATCGCCTCGACTACGCTCCCGGCCTACACAACGCCGACCGGCTGCGAATTCTCACCTCCGACGACGGCCGCGACTGGACGCTGCGGCACGACAACGGCGGCAAGCATTTTGGCGGTGTTCGCGGCGCGCCGCCTTTGACCGTCGAATTTCCCACCGCCGAGCCGGTCGAAGCCCGCTACGTCCGCCTGCAAATCGCCGCCGCCGAGCCGATCTTTTTCCACCTCGACGAAGTCGAAATCTACAGTGCGGCCGAGCCCGAAAAGAATCTCGCCTTGGGTCGCCCGGCCCGTCAGAGCAGCCTGAGCTTCTGGTCCAAGGGCAAAGATTGCGGCGGAGCCCTCTTCACGCTCGATTCAGTGAAATGCCATTTCTCCCCCGCCGATCCGTCGCGATTGGTTTTCGGCGCGTCGGTGTTACCGCCGGAGACGGCCAAGATCGGGCACCGCGACGGGCGGACTCTGGTCGAACTGGCCTTGCCCCTCGCGCAATTTCAAGACGGTTTTCCCAGGCAACTCCAGCCGGCCGAGGGCCCGGCGCTGCGGTTGGCTGCCGGCGGCGACTGGCAACTGCTCTATGCGGAAGAGCCGCGAATGGGCTTCGGGCAGAACTTGTTGGTCCTCGACCTTCACGCCGAAGGCCCGCTGGAGCCTCCCGTCGAGTTGTCCGTCGAGACGGTCGTCTTCACGCCTTTCCGCCCTGAGCGCGAAACGGTGGCGCAAAGACAACTGACCGATGGCGGGCGGATTCGCTTGCCGTTTGCTCTCAACCACGAAGGCGCCGCGGCGTTGATCGTCAAGGCCAGGCAAGGCGCTGCCGATTTTGAAGACGGTCGCTGTTTCTTCATCGAACCGGTCCGGGAAACGCTCTCGCGAGCCGAGCGTCTGGCCGCGGAATTCGGGATCGACCGGCCTGTCCCGCTCGACGAATTGCAGAAACAGGCCGCCGACCTGGTTGCCCGCGAACGCACCGCCGGCCCCGATCCGCAAGCCCGCCGCGAACTGTATCGCCAGGCCCGCTGGCTGGCTCGACAGATCGCCTTGAAGAACCCCTGCCTGGATTTCGACGAACTGCTCTTCGTGAAACGGTATACCCAGGAAACCTACCCCGACGTCTGTCTGAACCATATGCCCTGGTGCTCGCGGCCGGGCGGCGACCTCTGCACACTCCGCTTGTCGGGTCCGAATCAGGGCGCGGTCCGGCCGTTGATCGCTGGCCAACTCGGCCCCGGGCACGTTCACGGCGCCGACCTTTGGTGGGATGCCGACCGCATCGTCTTCGGCTACGCGAAGTCGGAAACCAATGATCCGCCGCAAGGCTGGCTGGACCGTCGCACCAGCTTCGATCTCCGCCGCACCGTTGAGCCGACGCACCTGTTCGAGATCGGCGTCGACGGCAAGAATCTGCACCAACTGACCAGAGGCCAATGGAGCGACATCGATCCGACCTGGTTGCCGAACGGCGACATCGCCTTCGTCTCCGAACGGTGCGGCTGTTCCTTGCAGTGCAACGAGTACGACAAGGACGAGACGTCCTGCAATCTCTACGTGATGAAGCCCGATGGCAGCGCGATCCGCCGCATGAGCGTGAGCAAAGACGGCGACTACCTGCCGCACACGCTCGACGACGGCTCCCTCGCCTATACCCGCTGGGAATATCAAGAGCGGGGATGGGCCCATATCCAGTCGGTCTGGATCGTTCGTCCTGACGGCACAGGGGCCGACGCCCTTTTTAAACAACACTTCAACAATCCCTGGGCACTGGAAGACATCCGCTCGATTCCGGGCGGTTCGAAACTCGTCGCCATTGCCACCGGGCATCACACGTTGGCAGCAGGCCCCGTCGTCTTTATCGACGCCCATCAGGGCATGAACAACCCGGAGGGCATCCGAATCGTCACTCCAGGCGTCGAGCCGCCGGAAGGAGACATGTCGGGCAGGCCGGTTGCCGAAGGCGGAGTGACCGGCGCGGGCGGATACTACATGACCCCCTGGCCGTTGTCCGAAACGGCGCTGCTGGTCTCCTACAGCTTTGGCGACCCGAAACGTCCGGCCAAAGGACTCGCCAGCGAAGTGGACCCGACCGGCTATGCCCTCTACCTGATCGACGTCCACGGCAGCAAGGAACTGCTCTACCGCGATCCGTCTATCTCCTGTTTCAACCCCATTCCACTCCGCCGGCGGCCGCGTCCTCCGGTGGTGGCCGAGGTGACCGATCCCGCACAGCCCCACGCGACCTGTGTCGTCGCCGACGTTGGCCGCGGCGTGCCCGGGGTGCCTCGCGAGAAGATTCGCTATTTGCGGATCGCGCAGCGGCTCCAATGGCCCTACTGCAATACCTACGGCGGGCAGCGATACGAGCCGGATGTCAAGCAGGTGATGATCAACTGGACGCCGGCGCGCGTGCTGGGCACCGTGCCGGTCGAGGCCGATGGCAGCGCCTTTTTCACCGTTCCGGCCGATACGGCCGTCTACTTTCAAATCCTCGACGAAAACTACATGGAATTGCGGCGGATGCGATCGTTCATCAGTTTCCAGCCGGGCGAGTCGCGGGGGTGCGTCGGCTGTCACGAAAGCCGGCAAGAGGTGGGCACTCCGCAAGACGGACGCTTTCCGCTGGCGCTCGCTCACGATCCGGTCGTGCCCACGCCGCCGCCCTGGGGAACGGGGCCGATGAGTTTTCTCCGCGACGTTCAGCCCGTGTTCGACCGCCACTGCGCCGCCTGCCACTCGGGACTCAAGCCGGCGGCCGGCCTTGATTTTTCCGCCGGCCTCACCGCTTGGCACAACCGCGCCTACGACACGATACTCCAGTCCGGCCTGATTGCCCGCTCCAACGTCGGCGACGACGCCAAGATCACCCCTCCGTTGGCCTTTGGTTCGCACAAGAGCAAACTGATCGAAGTGCTCCGCAGTGGTGCCTGCGGCAAGCGGGCCCGGCTTTCCGACGAAGACCGGCTGCGGCTGGTCACCTGGATCGACCTGAACGGACCCTACCACGATCGCTTCATCAACAAGCGGCAGGATCCGTTGCCCTACGATCTGCCGGCCGACCACGCGTTGTTCGATCGCGTCACCGCGATCCACGCCCGCCGCTGCGGCCAGTGCCACCAACCGGCGGACATCACCCGCTCGGATTGGATCGACTTGAGGGATCCCGCGAAGAGCCGTTTCCTGACGGCGCCGCTCGGGTCGCCCGCCGGCGCTGCCGGGAAATGCGGTCGGACCGTCTATGAAAGCCCGTCCGATCCCGACTATTGCGCTGTGCTGGAATTGGTCCGTTCCGCCGTAGACAAGGCATGGCAGCGTCCGCGCCGCGACCTCCAGGCCATTGTCCCTCGCGATCGGCAAAAAGTTGCCTCGAATTAGAAAGAAGGACGAGGATACACTTATGAAAACCTTAATCACCGGCGCGGCCGGCTTTATCGGCGGTTACGTCGTCGAAGAGTTTCTCGAGGCGGGCTACGAAGTTGTCGGCGTCGACAATTTCTCGAAATACGGCCGGTCGCAGCCGCGATGTCTGAACCATCCCCGTTACCGATTCGTGGAAGGCGACGCGAAAGATGCGGCTTTCCTGACGGAGTTGTTGGCCGACTGCGAGCACTTCGTCGCCGCGGCGGCGATGATCGGCGGAATCGCTTACTTTCACCGACTGGCCTACGACCTGCTGGCGGAGAACGAGCGGATCATGGCGGCCGCCTGCGATGCGGCCATCGAAGCCCACCGCCGCGGCGGTCTCGAGAAGATCACACTCCTCTCGTCTTCGATGGTCTTTGAGAACGCCGCCAGCTTTCCCTCGGAGGAGGGCGACGAACTCCGTAGTCCGCCTCCCTCGTCGACCTACGGATTTCAGAAGCTCGCCGGGGAATACTTCGTCCGCGGCGCCTGGCAGCAATACCAGCTTCCCTACACCGTCGTCCGTCCCTTCAACTGCGTCGGCATCGGCGAGCGGCGAGCGCGGGCCGACATCGAGATCCTCTCGGGCGACGTGAAGCTGGCTCTGAGCCACGTCGTGCCCGATCTGGCCCAAAAAGTCCTCCGCGGGCAGGATCCGTTGCACATCCTCGGCGACGGCAGCCAGGTCCGGCACTACACCTACGGCGGCGACCTGGCCCGCGGCATTCGTGTCTGCGTGGAGCATCCGGCGGCTCGCAACGAGGACTTCAACATCTCCACCGCACAGCCGACCACCGTGCTGGAATTGGCCGAGGCAATTTGGCACAAGGTCCATGGCGAGGACCGGCCTTTTCGCTACGTGTGCGACGAGCCGTTTCCGCACGACGTCCCCTTCCGTTCGCCTTCAGTGGAAAAAGCCAAGCGATTGCTCGGGTTCGAAGCGACAACGACCCTGGACGACATCCTCGACGAGGTAATTCCGTGGATCCGCCAACAGATCGATCTGGGGACCATCTGAGTCCCAACACGCCTCCAGCCGGTTCATCCGATGTGGAACTGACGCTGATCGTCCCCGTCTATAACGAGGCGGAGAATTTCCCGCGTCTGGTGACCGAGATCGAGCGCCATGTTCCGTCGCCGTTTCGCGTGCTGGTGGTCTACGATTTCGAGGAAGACACGACGCTGCCGGTCGCCCGCCGCCTGGCGGCGGATCGTCCCTGGCTCCGCCTGGTGCGAAACGATATCGGCCGGGGGGCCGCCAACGCGATTCGCGCCGGCTTTCAGGAAGCTCCGGCGGGACCGGCCTTGGTGGTGATGGCCGACCTGTCCGACGACCTGGCGACGATACCCCCGATGCTCGAACTGTATCGACAAGGATACCGGATCGTCTGTCCGAGTCGGTACATGCCCGGCGGTCGCCAGATTGGCGGCCCGCGTCTGAAACGGATGCTTAGCCGCACGGCGGGCTGGTCGCTTCACGCGCTGGTCGGCTTTCCAACGCACGATGCCACGAACAACTTTCGGCTCTACGACGCCGAACTGGTCCGCGAACTGGGAATCGAGAGCACCGCGGGCTTTGAAATCGCCTTGGAATTGACGGCGAAGGCGTTCGCGCGGGGAGTGCCGATCACCGAAACTCCCACGACCTGGCACGACCGCACGGCCGGCGAGGCACGATTCAAACTCTTCCAATGGCTGCCTGGCTATCTTCGCTGGTATGGACACGCGTTGACTGCCGGCTTAGGCCGGCGGAAGAAGAGAAGTTAACATCAGGAAGAGTACGTCAGTCTTTCCAGACTGACGTACAGCTTACCAAACCGCCTCGATGGTCAGATAGGGTCCGTGGTAGAACGCGCCGCCATCGGTATCGACGTCGGCCGCCGCGGGACTGCCCTCAACCCGCGAGTCGCCCAGCGCGGTGGTGGCGAGTTGCTCCGGGGCAAGCGCCACACCCTCGATCCACAGCAGTTGCCAGCCGCCGCGAAACGCCAAGTGTCTGCCTACCTGCCAACTCGCCCCCAGCTTCATCTCGCTGTGGAAACTGACGTGCCCGTCTTCGTCCGAGAGAGATCGATACGAGATATCGCTGATCTCGATGTCTCCGTCGACGCTGTCGACGGTGAAGCTCTCGCGCGTTGCCCGCAGGTCCGATTCGCTGAGGTAAAGCCCCGCGGTAAAGCTGCTGTCCAAGCGGAATGGTTTGCCGCGGTCGAGGATCCGGATATCCGCCCCGAATTGCACCCCGTACATGCGACTGGTGGTTTCATAGTCGAGGTAGCTCGGACGTATCGCGGTGTCCGACGGCGGTCGCTCCGTCGCCGCGGCGCCGTACCATTCTTCCATTTCAATCCAGCGAAAACCGAAGATCGTTGTCATCCAGGGATTGACCGGACGGCGGAAGTTCAGTTCCGTGCTGTGCAGATCCGAGTTGTAGTCGAGTCGAGGATTCTCGACCAGGACGGATTGGCCCGCACCGTCGAACAACAACCGTCCGACGTGCGAGGTGGTTGCCTCGGTCAGATCGAGATCCGCGTTCCAACTTGCCACGCCAAAGTACCGCAACTGCGCCTGCCAGCCCCGCGGGCTGAGAAACATCAAGTCGATTTCGGGGCCTGCCTGGAGGTCGAACTGGAAGGCGCCGGCGGCAAACTGCACCGGCTGCTCCTCGCCTTGGAGTTGCCCAGCCGACGGCAGGGCGATCAAGGGTTGATTGAAAGCGTCGCTACGGTTGAGAAAGACGGCCCCGCCGCGGAACAACCAGCGTGGCTCTGGCGGACACGCCGCTGCCGGCCCTTCACAGCCAAACGGCCCGTCGCAAACGCCTTGAGGAATCAACGCCGGCGCCGGCAGTAGCGGGTCGGGCAGCAGAGAATCGGGCAAGTCCGGGTTCGGCGGGAGAATTTCACGTGTACAAGGCGCCGGCAGACCGAGCTGGGAATAGGGCGGTCCAATCGGCGGATTCGAGGGAGACACGCCTGACGGCGGAACCGCCGGACGCGGTGCCCCCGGTACCGGTGCTTCCGCCTCCAGTGGAATGGACTCCCCTATATCGGGCAAACCGAGCATCGGCGGCGCCGGTTCAGGCAGCGGCAGCCCGGGCGGCTCCTGAGCCAATGCGAGAGCCGTCGTAAGGACGATCACGGCCACCGCAATTCCGCGGGCAATGGGAGAGCAATCTGCTCCGGCGCGGACGCGACGGGCAATCATACAAAAGAGGGGGGACATCCACGCTGCCCTTCGGTTTGGATGTTGGTGAGAAGAAAAAATCGGAAGAGTCGATCAATACGGCTCTTGGATTGTCGGGCGTTTGCTGCGATAACTTGAGCAATTGGATCAACTTTGTCTGTCTAGCTCCAGCGCCCCCCGCATCGATCCGCTGCCGATTTTTGTCTGGACTTCTTGTGAATATTCCGGTAGAATTATCACGATAACAATTCTAAACTTAGTAATCTTTTTCTAGCAACCCAGCAGCCCGGCTGCTACGCATCGGTTTCCGGCAAAGCCCACGCGTAGACGGGTGGCAGCAGCGGGGCTGCTGAGCGTTTCTGCGGGTGGATCAATAGCGTCTCGAACTGGGAAACCGACTATGTCGAATTTAGTGAAGCTGGGCGAAGACGCCGTGAAGCTGAGCAAAGTGGAAGCGATCAAGAGTTCCAGCAATTACCTGCGGGGCGATCTGGCTGAGGAGCTGGCCAACGGCGAATCTTTCTTTTCCGAGAACTCGCTGCAATTGGTCAAGCATCACGGCATGTACCAACAGGACGATCGCGATCTCCGCAACGCCAAGGGCCCGGACGGCAAGCGACTCGGCAAGGCGTACTCGCTGATGGTTCGTCTCAAGGTGCCCGGCGGCAAGCTCACCAGCGAGCAATTCCTCGCTCAACTCGATTTGTGCGACGCGTTGGGAAACGGGACAGCGCGGCTGACCAATCGGCAGGATATCCAACTCCACGGCATCCTGAAGCAGAATGCCAAGGAAACGATCCGCCGGATCAACGAGTTGGAATTGACCACGCTGGGGTCGTGTGGCGATGTGGAACGCAACGTTATGTGCTGCCCGGCGCCGCTCTGCCAGCACCGCGTCCACGAACAAATCCAGCAAATGGCCCGCCGACTCTCCGACCATCTTCTTCCACAGACCACCGCCTATCACGAAATCTGGCTCACCGATCTGGTTTCCGGAGAGAAAGAACTCTGCGGAGGGGGCGAGGCAGGGCACGAAGTCGAGCCGCTTTACGGCGCCACCTACCTGCCGCGGAAATTCAAAATAGCCGTTGCGCCGGCGGAGGACAACTGTGTCGATGTCTACGCGAACGACCTCGGACTCTTGGCCATTGCCGAAGACGGCGAGGTGGTCGGCTACAACGTCCTGGTCGGCGGCGGCTTCGGCGTCACCCCCAGCAACAAGAACACGTTCCCCGCGCTTGCCCAACCGCTGGCCTATGTCGCGCCGGATCAGGTCGTCGACGTGGCCACCGCGATCATCAAGGTGCAACGGGATTTCGGCGACCGCAGCGATCGGAAACGGGCCAGAATGAAGTACCTGATCTTCGACTGGGGGCTGGAGAAGTTCAGGGCAAAGGTTGAGGAGTACTACGGCCGGCCGTTGACCGATCCATTGCCGGTGCGGGTGACGGGTTTCGACGACCACATCGGCTGGAGCCCGCAGGGGGACGGCCGTTGGTTCTACGGCCTGAATATCGAGAACGGGCGGATCGTCGACCGCGAGGGCTTCACCTTGAAGTCGGCCCTACGGGAAATCTGCCGAACCCTCCATCCCGGCATCCGGCTGACCGCGCACCAGAGCGTTTTGTTCACCGACATCGCCGAGCAGGATCGCCAGCGTCTGGAGGAGATCTTGCACCGCCACGGCGTTCGGCGGCACGACGAGATCTCCAACGCCCGCCGCTGGTCGATGGCCTGCGTTGCGATGCCCACCTGCCCGCTGGCGGTGACCGAAAGCGAACGGATCATGCCGGAGGTGATCGACCAACTGGAAGTGGAATTGGAGCGGCTCGGCCTTTCCGACGAGCGATTCACTATCCGTATGACGGGCTGCCCCAACGGCTGCGCCCGTCCCTACAATGCCGACGTGGCGATGGTTGGCAAGACGGCGA
>JAAYEH010000619.1 GCA_012728855.1 Rhodopirellula sp.
CGGCAACAGAGAAGAGGAACCCGTACTTGAATACAGAGTAAGGGTTCCTCTTCTCTGTTGCCGTGTTTTCCGCGAGGAAACGGACATGTCCACTGTCTACAGCACCGTTTCCGCCGATTGTGAATCCCTCGAAAAACTCAACAGATTCTGCAGGGGGATGTTCTTTGAGGCTCTTCCGGAGAATTCGTGGGTGGAATTAGGTCTGTCGGAAGTTCTACCATGCGTTTTTTCAGGCATCGCAGGGCAAATGAATGTATTACGATTCGGATCCTGAATCACGTGCGGAAAAGATACGCAGCTTCGGCGTGGGCGATGCACCACCGAGAGAGGGCTGTGTTCGTTGCCAACGAGAAACTGCGAGAAATGAATCCTTTCGAGTCATTCATTTGCCCTGCAATGCCTTGAAAACGCACATCGGAAGCACCACAGGCCTGGAATTCACCCACGAATTCTGCTGAGGAAATTTCTTTGAAGACGCGATTGGCGCCCGTAGTGTCTCGATTTCGCCAGTCATTACGTTCCAGCCCGCATGGGACACGAGTATCGCCAAGTACTTTGCGCGGTTATGCCTCCGCGCTGGAAACATCGTCCCAGGTAAGTCCTATCTTTCGGGCAGCATAGCCGATTTCACGAAGGTAGTCCCCATAGACCATCATCCAATGAGAATCGCGGGCTTCCGGAATGAGGCGTTTCCAGTCGCCCTGGATCTCCACGTCCTGCTGGCTGCGGCAGATGGCGAAGCAGGGGTTGTCCCGCACGACGCCCTTGATTCCCACCCAGCGGCCGCCGGCATACTCCGGGCTGATCGCGCACACCTCCTGGCCCAGCGGCATCTCGATTTTCGGCGCCGCGCCGAAGTCGGATTCGTAATGCGTCATGATCCGCGCCGGTTCGTAGCGCCGACCGTCCATTCGGCGCGGCGCCGTGCAGTGGGCGCACGTGACGACGGCCTTGTGCGGGAACGTTGAGTTGTGCATGAACACGGGTTTGCCGGCGATATAGTGCAACAGGACTCCTGCCGGGACGACGACAAAATCGGATTCACAGAAGGCGATGTAGCCTTCGTCATTCAGCCAACTCAACGGCATACAGGCCGTTGTATCGGACATCGAGAGGATCGTGCCCATGCAGGAGTTGATGGTAATGGCAGGCGCCTTGTGCTCGCGGAGCCATTGCCGGAACACGAGATACAACGCAAACGCCCTTTGGACAAAGTCCCTTTGGGTTTCCAACCTCGTATTGGGCATGGCCAGGTAGCGATCGGTCCAGGCGCTGCATTGCCGCAGTAGCGCTTCGTCGGCCAGCACCGATTTCAGTCGCGCGGCCAGTTCCTCGTAGGTTACGTCGATGATCTCCAGCCGGAATCGCTGCCGCGCCACGTCCGGCGCGCTCGGGTCGTATTTCCCTTGCGGGCCACCCAGCGCCACAACCCGCTGCCCGACAAAGTTCTTCAGACCGTAGAGCGCCCGCAGCCGCCAGAGGATCTCGTCGTAGTCGTCCACCACCACGTCGTCGAGCGTGACCGGCCCGTGGTCCCCGGCGCTATTGCCCCGCCACACTTCCGGCGAAGGAACTTTGAAGAAACGGACGCCCAGGCACTCATAGCCGTAGTAGGTCGGCCCGGACTTGTGACGCACGAAGACGACCGTATCGCGGAGCGGGTTCGCCGCACAACACGGTTGGAACAGCCTCGCGTTGGAAGCGGCATACAGCAGGACGACGTCGAAATCGCCCTGTTGTACCTGGCCGGCTTGCTCGACCGTCGTTACCTTGGCCGGCGGCAGAATCTCCAACGGGAAGTCGGCTTTGGCGGACAACTGCTTCAATTCGGCGGCGATTCGCCGCATCTCCTCCGCGGCGGCGGGCTCGTTGATGATCTCGCTCCAGGATCGCCAGGAAGTTTTCTCCTGGGGCGACCTCACATCGTGCGCGAGCACTGGCTGCACGCGCAGTGAGCGGCCGGTGATGATCGGCGGCTTGTCGGGATCCCACGGTTCGTCGCCGATCGATGCGGCCGCGGTTGCCGACGACAGCCCCAGCGCACCTCCCGTCAGCCCCGCAGCCGTTACCGCAGCGAATTCTCTCCGACTCATGCAATGGTCGCACATGCTCGTTGCCTTTCTGTTGCGGGAGGTGTGATGTGGCCGGTTCGACGTCGCTGTTCTCCTCCAGCTTATCTTCCAGCGAAAAAACAACCGCGCCAATCCAACGAAACAGGGGCGGACTACCAGCTTAACAACCGCCCGCCGGAACATCAATCATCCCGGCCTGTCTGGAGGCGGGCGGCAGATGGCCGCTACGGCCGGGAGGTGATTGATTTTGCTGGCCGCACGCCCGAAGAATTGCCTTGATCCTGCGGCGGCGCCGTCTGGAACATTGCCGCAGTCACGGCCGCTCGTTCGAGCGGCGATTTGACGTCGCCTTCCGCACCGAATAGGCTAAAGGCGTGCATCCCCGTTTTCGTCGCAGAAGGTTTCCTCGATTTCACTGGATGGCGAGAATCATGCGGACTTCGTTCCTCGGCCCGATCGTGGCGGCGGTGCTTGCGGCAGGTGGTTGCAGCCAACAACCGTCCACTCCGATCGCGGAAGATCGGGCATTGCCGGCTCCGGCGGACGCCGTGTCGATGGAACCAGCGGCGGCAACCGCCGTAGCGCCGTCCGTGCCTGGCGACATGCCGATGTTGGAAGAGGAACTCAAGGCGGCAATTCGGCAGAAAAACCCGGGATTCGGCGGCGAGGTTCAGATAGGCTCCGACGGCACGCGAATCCTGGCCGTCGCGATCAACGACCCGGCCGTGAAAGACATCAGCCCTTTGCAGGGTTTGTCGTTGCAGGCAATCGACCTTTCCAAGACAAGCGTGGCTGATATTTCGCCCTTGAAGGGAATGCCTTTGGCAGACGCCTATTTTGCGGAGACCGAGGTCGCCGATTTGCGCCCGCTCCGAGGAGCGCCGCTTGGGCAGTTGAACTTGGTGCGGACTAAGGTGACGGATCTGAGTCCGCTCGAGGGTGCGCCGATCCGTATGCTTTGGCTCAACGATACTTCGGTGAGCGATATTAGTCCGCTTCGCACCATGCCGTTGGAGAGTCTTACCTTGGCCGGGACGAAGGTCTCGGACCTCAGTCCGCTGAAGGGACACCCCCTTCAGCGCCTACACATCGCCCGATCCGAGGTGACCGATCTCGCGCCGCTGCAATGGATGAGTCTGTCGCGATTGGTCTTGACGCCAAGCCGCATCAAGTCGGGTTTGGAATTCGCGAGAAACATGCCAACGTTGCGGGAAGTCGGCACCGCATTCGGCGAGGAGGAGTGGGGGATCACCGGCGAGATGATGCCCCCGGCCGTCTTCTGGCAGCGCTACGACGCCGGCGAGATCCAATAAGAGGCCCCAACAAAACGGGAACAGGCACCTCGCCATGGCGCCGACTCTGTGTCGGTCAGCAGTCCGGCTGTTCGCCTGCCGTTTACCGCTTGTGCCATCGCTGGATTTGACCGTCGCAGCCGGGGTGCTGGGGCCGACTCCGCCCAACCGGCCTATACGCCATCCGTGCTAACGAGGACAGCAATGGCCCGAAAAGGCGACCGCCTCGATTTCGACCAGCAACTCGGGCCGACAGACATCGGCGATGGCATAGATCGTGGGGACTTCGCCGAAACGCGCTTCGCAGGCGGCCCGGGTCTGCGCGTAGTCCTCCTGCCGCTTGATATAGACACGAACCAGCGCCAGATCGTCCAGGGTGGCGCCGAGCCCCGGGGTGCCATGCCCTTCGAAATTGCGTTCCGAGATCAGCGCTTCGATGTTGTCGAGCGTCTGGTGGGTTTGAGCGGCGGCATCGTCCAGATGGCGGCTCTCCGAGTCGGTGATGCTCGCCGTGCCCGAAACGAATATCGTCGCACATTCGCCGCAACTGAGTGCCATGGCACGGGCGAACTTCGGGCTCTTGGGGCTGTACTCAGCGGCATAGTCGCAGGCCGAAGTCTGAAAGGGATTCTCCAGCGGGATCAGTTTCAGATCCTTTCGATCCGTGGAAATGGCGATGCAGCTCATCACGACATCGCCGTTGTTCGTGCCGATGCCGGTGCTTGCCGGAAATACAGGCCCCTTGATGCATCCGGGGAGCTTGTCTTGGCAGAAGGGAATGTCTTCGTAGTAGTCGGTACGGGCACGATTCAGTTCTTTGTAGCGCTGCGTCTCGCCTTCGGGACCAACAATATCACCCAGGTAGAGCCAGGTGCGGATCACGTTGTCGAAAGGCACGCCGGCGGAATCAAGCCGACGACGCATCGCCACAAAGGCGTTGACCGAGCGGTCGTAGACCCCACCGCCCGTCATCTCGGGAACGACCTGGGCGCAGTGGATCCAGGACACACCGCTGTGCCGGGTAATCACCAGATCCTCGCTACGGCGCTCGATCTCGACCTCGTTCTCGCGGCTGCCGACACCCAGCGCCTCGATTGAGATCAATTTTCCTTGGCAGGGGGGCTGCGCGATGTAAGTCGTCGCAGGCAGCTCACTGCCGTAGAAGTCCTTGATCAGCCGGCGGCACTCTTCCTTGAGCGAGTAGTCGCGGATAAAGACCGCCTGGTGGACGATTGAGCCTCGCGCCCCCTGCTGTTCGTCAATGACGCGCCGGATCGTCCCCAGCGCATCCTGGGTTTGCTCTCGCAGGGTCATGCCCGTGCGCGGGACTGCCGCTGCGAAGATGTGCCGTACATTGTGCAACTCGACTACCGAATAGCCGATGCCGTGGCTGGACTCTTTGCGAATCATTGCCTCTGTTCCTCAAAGTCCCTGAGCGGTCAGGCGGGTTGGTGACCAGGAATGCTGCCTCCAATGTAAGCAAAACAGTGGGCTTTCGTCAACTGTCTCCCGCCAAAAAAAGACGGAAGGAGGGGGCCTTCCCCCCACGTCCCAACTGGCGTTTAGCGTGCCGATGCTGCCGGGCAAGTCGTTTTCCCGAAATTGCCGGCTCTACAGGGCATCCGTTGAATCGAACCGAGTATTCGGGACAGGCAAGATGCATAGAATATCAACCACCCGTCAGGATCTGCAACATCGACAGACTCGTCCCAACGAGCTAGAATGGCGGCTCATCTTTCCCCCACCTCGTCAGGGCAGTCATGGATACGACGACCGCAATCGACGGCCTCCTGGCCGGGCTGAATTCCCAGCAGCGCGAGGCGGTTGTCCACGGCGACGGCCCTTTGCTGGTGGTTGCCGGCGCCGGCACCGGCAAAACGGCCACGCTGGTCCACCGTGTGGCATGGCTGATCGCACACGGCGTTGATCCAGGCCGTATCCTCTTGCTCACTTTCACCCGCCGTGCGGCCGCGGAGATGATTCGCCGAGTCGATGGGGCGGTGCGTCGCCTGGACGAAGCCGCATCGGAATCGATGCATTCCCAAGCGGCGCGGATCTGGGGCGGCACCTTTCACGCGATCGCGGCGCGGCTGCTACGCCACTACGGGAAAGTGATCGGATTGGAGCCGAGTTTCGCGGTTCACGACCGTACCGACTCGGAAGATCTGCTCAACATCGTCCGCACCGATTTGGGGCTGGCGAAAACGGATAAGCGGTTCCCGAAGAAAGGAACCTGCATGGCCATTTACAGCCGTTGCGTCAACGCCCGCGAGAAACTCCCTCAGGTGTTGCAGCAGCGGTTCCCGTGGTGCGACGAATGGGGCGACGAACTCAAGCAGTTGTTCGACGCCTACGTGGACCGCAAAGAGGCAGCCGTCGCACTGGACTACGATGACCTGCTGGTTTACTGGCACGGCCTGCTTGCCGATCCTGCCGGAGGGGCGAGGATCCGGAATCTGTTCGATTGTGTACTGGTGGACGAATACCAGGACACCAATCGCCTGCAGGCCGAAATCCTGGAACAACTTTGCCCGGACGGTCGCGGACTGACCGTTGTCGGCGACGATGCCCAGGCCATTTATTCGTTTCGCGCGGCCACGGTCCGCAATATCCTCGATTTCCCGAAACAGTATCCCGGCGCAACGCTGGTTACACTCGAAGAGAACTACCGCAGCACCGCCCCGATCCTCGCCGCGACCAACGAGGTTATCGGGCTCTCTTCCGAGCGATACCGAAAGAACCTTTGGTCCGAGCGGACCGAAGGGGAGAAACCGCTTCTGGTCACCTGCGAGTCGGAGGACGATCAGACGGAATTCGTCGTGCAAAAGATCCTGGAGCACCGCGAAGAAGGTATCGACCTGCGGCGGCAGGCGGTGCTCTTTCGAGCTTCGCATCACAGTATTCTTTTGGAAGCGGAACTGGCGCGGCGAAACATCCCCTTCCACAAGTACGGCGGACTGAAGTTCCTCGAGACGGCGCACGTCAAGGACTTGCTGGCCTTTCTCCGCCTGGCGGAGAATCCTCGCGACGTGGTGTCGGCCGTTCGGGTTCTCGGACTGTTGCCGGGAATCGGTCCGGGAAAATCGCGGCAGTTGACCGACATGCTCGCCGAAAGTGGGGGCGATTTGCAGTTGTGGCGAGGCTGGAAGCCGCCGGCCGCCTCGGCAAAACTGTGGCCGGAACTGGTGGGGCTGATTGCCGGCCTGTCGCGGACCAAGGGGGATCTGCCCGCGCAGGTTCATCGGGTGCGGAAGTTCTACGATCCGCTCTTGCCGGAGTTGTATGACAATCCGCACCCGCGCGGCCGCGACCTGGAGCAGATCGAGCAGATCGCCTCGCGCTATGGCGACCGCCAGACCATGCTGGCCGAGATCACGCTCGACCCGCCTTCTTCGACCCAGGATCTGGCCGGCCCGCCGCTGCTGGACGACGATTACCTCGTGCTGAGCACGATCCATTCCGCCAAAGGGTTGGAGTGGGACGCCGTCTACGTGCTTCATGCGGCCGACGGCAATATCCCGTCGGACATGGCCACCAAGACCCCCGAGGAGATCGAAGAAGAGAGGCGGTTGTTTTACGTTGCACTGACGCGGGCAAAACGCTCGCTCTATGTCTGTTGTCCGCTTCGCTACTACCGTTATGCGGGTGGTTTCAGTGACCAACACGGCTACGCCCAGATGACGCGATTCCTGCCGGAGGACGTGAGGCGACATTTTCAGTGTTGTGTTGGCTCGCCGTGCCGCGAAGCCGAGGTGCTCGATATCCAGAGCGATATGGATGCAGGGGTGGCCAGCATGAGAATCCGTCAGCGGACCAAGCGGCTGTGGTCCTAACGCCGGCATTACGGACGACAACGCCATGTCCGCATCGAAATGCAAAATCCTGATGATGATCTCCTCGCTATCCGGCGGCGGGGCGGAGCGTGTGGCGGTGCTTCTGGCTCGGGGTTTCCTCCAGCGGGGCCATGACGTGGCTCTCGCCACGGTCTACGGACGGGAAGGAGACTTCTACGAGCTTCCGGACGAGATCGAACGAGTAGCCCTCAACCTCGGGCGCGACCGCTCCAATTTCGTCCAGAAACTAACGGGCAACTCGCGGCGCATCCTGGCCTTACGGCAGACGATCCGCCGGATCCGTCCCTCGGTGATCCTTTCCTTCATGAACCAGACGAACGTCTTGGCTCTGTTGGCAGCCGCCGGCCTGAAGGTGCCCGTGCTGGTCACCGAACACATGGATCCGCGGCGAGACGGCCTGCCTGCGGCCTGGCGGTGGTTGCGCCGCGCAACCTATCCGCGCGCGACGCAACTCGTCAGCGTCAGCCAGGCCGTGGACAGCTTCTTCACCTGGCTGCCCGAGAAGCGACGCACGGTGATTCCCAATCCGATGCCGCTTGACGCTATCGAGAGTGAGAGCGGCCGTCCTTTGCGGCTGTCTTACCGGCGGACAGTGATCGCCATGGGACGACTGGCGCGGGAGAAGGGCTTCGATCTCTTGCTCCGCGCCTATGCGGCCATTGCGGCGGAATTTCCCGACTGGGGGCTGGTCATTCTCGGCGAGGGGCCCGAACGAGGCGTGCTGGAGTCGTTGGCCGCCGACCTGAATATTGGCGACCGGCTTCAAATGCCCGGCGCCGTGCGTCAGCCGTTTGCGGCCTTGAAGCAGGCTGACCTGTTCGTGCTCTCCTCGCGCCACGAGGGATTCGGCAATGCTCTGGTTGAAGCGATGGCCTGCGGGCTGCCGGTGATTGCTGCGGATTGCTGGTCCGTTTCGCCCCAAATTATTCACGACGGATCGGACGGGGTGCTTGTCCCACCCGACGACTCCGCCGCGCTGACCGGCGCCATGGCGAGACTGATGCGCGATGAGTCGTTGAGGGCGCAACTCGGCCGCCAGGCAGCAGACTCGGCCCAGCGGTTCGCGTTGTCGGAAGTCATTATGCAATGGGAACTATTGCTCGGTAAAGTGTGCGGTGAACACTAATTTCAGATACGCATCCCACCCGAATTCAGGATTGCAGTCGGGAAATCGCTTGGCCAGAATGACAGGATGAGTCAAAAAAGGTCAATGCCGGTGTGCGTGTTCGCTTGGTTGACGGTCGTTGCGGCTGCCGCCACGGTCCAGCCCATACGGCATCGGGCGGCGGCCGGTTCTTCCGAGATGACGGTAGATGTTGTGCAAGGGTCTCTGCCGCGTTTTGTAGCGCCGCAGTCATGCCGTCCGGTAGACGATTGGTACGGTCCCGCTGCGATCAACGATAACGACGGAGAGCCGGCGGTTTTTCAAAGCCCGGTCGCCAGTGCCCTCGCGGAAACGATCGACAACCACCGGTCGCTTCCTCGCGACGGTTCTGCCTCGGCGCCCACCCACGATTCCGCCCGGCAGCGATGCGTACGTCTTGCGCGACTGCGGCTCTAGACTGCGCGGGTTCGGCGTCGAGTCGAGCCCGTGTGTCGTTGGTTCGTACAAAGAAGAAGCCCCACCTCAGCCCCCCACCTTGCTTTCTGCGTGAAAGGTTCGCCGCCTGTCTGGCCCACGTGCCCGACACCCTCCGCCGCTCACCATCCGCACGAGCATCGTAGCCGTTTCGAGGACCGACCGTGGCGATTGTCTCTCCCGATCCCAGCAGCGTCGAACCGCTGCTGGAAGCCCTCCCGAAGCCGTCCCGGCCGCCAATCTCACCCGATTGGCAGCAGCTCGATCCACAGCAGATCATCGACCATGTCAAGCGGGTCTTCTCGCCGCTGGAACGGGAACTGGTCGGATTCGGCCCGCTGTTGGTGCAGTGCATCTACGCCTTGCTCTGCCAGGAGAACCTCCTGCTGTTCAGTCCCGCCGGTACGGCAAAAACCCTTTGTGCCAATCTGATCTTCAGCCGAATCGGCGGGGCGAGGGTCTTCGACACCCAGATGTCGAAAGGCACCCTCGCCGAAGAACTCTTCGGCTCGGTCGATATCGAGCAGATGAAGCACGGCCGCGTCACCCACAACACGATCGACACCCTCGTTGACGCCGATCTGGCCTTCATCGACGAGTTCTTCGACGCCAACGACATGGTGCTTCGCGCGCTGCTGGGCATCTTCAACGAACGCGTCTTCAAGAAAGGCTCGCAGTACGAACGGGCCAATCTTCACACCGGCATCGCCGCGGCGAATTACGTCCGCGCCAACGATGTGACGGAAGCTGTGTTGGACCGGTTTCTTTTCCGCGCCTACATCGCGCCCGACTACAGCCCCTACACCCTCCTGGAGATTGACTGCGCCTTTACTCGCCACTACGGACGCGCCACGGTCCCTCCGATCGAGGCGCAGGTGCCGCTCGCGCACCTTTCCTTCTTGGCCGATCTCGTGCGAGGACAGGCGCCGGGACGACAGATCTCGGCGCCGCCGCACGTCTTGTTCATGAAGAACGCGATCGTCAACCGCTATCGTGAACTGATCGGCGAGCGGGCCGCGGCGGCGAAATCCAAGCCGCCCTACATCAGTCCCCGCACCTACGCCAAATCCCGTTTTCTGCTCAACGCCGCTGCTTTGCTCCGCGGTCGACTGGAGGTAACCGCCGAGGATTTGCCGCAACTGAAGTACATCGTCACCACCATCGGCGGACCGGAAGAGCAGAGCGACTGCTTTGAAAAGGCGTTGGCGGAGACCCAGATGACGGTCCGTGGCGACGATCTCGAGCATATCGACAATCTGGTTGCCGCCAATGAGCTTGCCGAGCAGGTGATGGCTCGATATCGCGATGGCCAACGCGTTCCATGTAGCGGTTTTCTCGACCGACTGCTGCGGTTTTTCGGTCTGAAGAGCGAGGGTGACATTACCTTCCAGCACGTGCGGCGATACGTCGACGCGTTGGACTGCTCCAGCGAACAGGTGCGCCTGCTCAAACTGGGCGTGCTCAAGCGAATCCAGGATCTTACCGGCCGCGTGGACCATCGCGACGGGGGACTGCTGAGCTGAATGACACCGCACCGGACGTGTTCTCTGGTCAGCTACCTTGCCGAGTTCGGCTGGACGCTCGCGGATGTCATTCCCGCGGAACTGGCGATGCTCGTGGCCGCCAGAAATGCCGCCGCGCTTATCGATCGTTTGGAAATCCCCGTGGCGTCGCGGCCTCCGAACGAGAGCGGCCCGGCGCTTGCCGAGCACGACGCGCAGCGGATCGAGGAAATGACCGCCTATTGCGACCGTTGGCGCAACTCGCGACTACCCGACGACGAGATGGACGTCGGCCAGGCCGGCGGCATTGAGGATCTTCCCCGCATTTTTCCGACGCAATGGCTGCTGGAAGAGCTGCAGCCGGCGATGTTCTATTCCCGATGGGCGGCCGCGGAACTCTTGATGCCGGTCTGGCAAAAGCCGACGCGGAGCCCGCGCGACTCGTCGGATTCGGTTCGGCAGCGCGACCTGCTGCAAACCTCCGGGCCGACCGACACGTCGAAACAGCACGCCTATGTCCTGCTGGACACCTCGCGGACGATGAACGATCACGACCGGCGCGGAACGGTTGCGCGGGGGCTCGCCCTGGCGTTTCTCCTCCACGGTTACCGGCAGCGCTCGCGACTGGGCCTCCGGCCATTCACCGCCGACGTCGGAGATTTCAGCCACGGCACCAGCAAAGACGACCTTCAGGCGATCGCCCGCCGCGTGCTGCGGTTGCCGAATTCCGGCCAGACGCGGATCCAGACTGCTTTGGAGAAGGCCGCTGCCGATGTTCGCGAGGCCGGGCCGTGCCTCCGCGCCGACATCCTGCTGATTAGCGACGGCATCTCGCGACTCTCCCAAAAGCCGCTGGGCGAAGAACGGTTGCACACTTTCATTCTCGGCGATCTGCTCGAAGGCGAAACGCAGGCCGGCACCGTTGCCACCTTGAAGGAGTGGAGCACGACTTTCCAGCGGATCTGGTCCAATCGCTTCGCGGATCTTCTCGTTCCCACGGCCGCGGATCTGGAGACTGCCGCCGATGCGATGGACCGCTTCGTCGAATCATGCCGCGCCGACTCCTCGGATGGACGCGCGAGTGACCTCAACCGCGTTCTGGAGAACGTAAGATCTCTCTTGCGAGAGTTCCGCCGCGGGCTGGGAAAAACGCCGCCACCACCGGCCTTGGCGGACCTGGAAGAGCGCCTTTGCGCCGCGGAGCGCCTCCTCGGCTCCTTGGCAACGCCGCCGCAAGCGGCGGCAAGGCACGTAGCTGGAGCCGCGGGCGTCCGCCTTTCCATGTCCGGCTCTTCGGGACGGTCCGGAGAGGTGCTGCCCGGGATCGCCCGCCTTTTGACCTGGCTGCGTTGCCGGGCGGCGGAGACATGGCGCTGGATCCGTCGCCGGTTTTACCGCGTGATCCCGCGTCGCCGCTTCCCATCGGCGAAAGTATAGGTGTCGCAATCCAGAAGGGGTCGTTTCAAGATCCCCGACACCCGCTCGTTTGATCGAGGCAACGGTTCATGGTTTCCTGAAGTTGCTCCGGCAGGAACGGTTTGGCGATAAAATCCTGCGCGCCTTTGCGAATGGCATCGGAAATCAACCTGGTCTGATTCAGCGCGCTGACGACGACAACCTTCGCCCGCGAATCGTGCTTGAGAATGGTTTCTAACGCCTCGATCCCGCTGGTGCCGGGCATGACGATGTCCATCGTAACCGCGTCTGGACGCAACGTTTGGTACAACGTCACGGCTTCGTCGCCGGCGGCGGCTTCGCCGGCCACTTCCCAGCCGTCATCGGTCAGACTGTCGCCGATCATCCGCCGCATAAGCATCGAGTCGTCGACGACGAGCACTCGTTTCGTCATATCTCGTATTCCTGTTTACCTGTCGCAAGTCGGCCGGCAGTCGTGTCGTAGTCTTGGCTCTGCGCAATACGCACGGCGGCGAGCGGCAATCGCCCCGCTACAAGTCTAGGACAGGATTTTCTTCCACGGCCGATCAAGAAGCGAAGCAGCCGGACGGCATTTTCCGTTCCACCGTGTTTTTTGCGACAATCGGGACAAACCGATTACCGTATATGCTACAACCGTTACCGGAAAGCCGGCATTGAAGTCTCCCCCCCGCGGCGCACGATGAGAAGAAGGGCACGGATGCGCAGGGCACGATTTGGATGGATCCATCGGACCGCACCCGCCCGTGAGAGATCGGCCTACACCGCTTTACGGGCGGCAGCGGATCGAGTAAACGCGAACAAGCCAGTCGCGCAGGAGTCCGGTGATGTTGGACATTAATCGCAACCAATGTTTCATGATCGGAATGGTCGTCCTGTTCCTCGGGCTGCAATTCCGAATGGTCGACTCGTTCGTGCTCACGCCCGAGTTCACGAAAGTGCTGGCCGAGCGGACCGGGCACCCTGTGGCCGCCGCCAGCAACACGATGGAGGCCATGCTTGGCCGGGAATCGCAGGTTCCGCCCAAGACGGTTCGACCGCCCGACTGGCTCGGCTGGTCGTTGCTGTCCATCGGCTCGGTGTTGATTCTGCACAGCATGGCCATGAAGAAACCCGGCACTTAGAGCCTATCCCAAAACCGTCGGGGACTGGCTCATTTTTCGGAGTTTTCGGAGCAAAATGTGCCTGTCCCCTTCTCCTCGAGGTTTTGGGATGGACTCTTAGGATCGGCGGTTCACCAGGAACGCTGTGACCTGCCAGTCCGCTCGATCGGCAAAAACCACCGTCCTGTTGTCCGGTCGAGTTCGTCGCGAAAGCTACAGTAGGGGCGCAGCCGCGACGGGCAGATGCTGGCCTCGAAGACTCCGCGTCCCGGTACGCTCAGCCGCACATGCACCAGGGCATCCGGGGCAACGCCCGGTTCGAAAGATGGGTGGATGGCCTGGAACGGAAAACGGTAGACCGCGCCGAAGAGTCCGAAATCTGCCGAAGTGACTCGGCGGCTCCAGCGGCCCAAGCGAATCGGCGGTTCGGGGCGGTTGACGGGCCTTGTCGACCGGCCGAGCAGATCGACCGAGAGCGTGGCCTCCACAGGCACGATCGCTCCCCATGCTGACAGAGGCTGAATTTCCAGCCAGAATCCGTCTGTCTCAACGTCATCGTCCCAATTGGCCACTCCTGCGTCGATCCCGAGGGACTGCACAGACTCGGTCATGCTCAACCCGGGCAGCGGCTGAGACGGCTCTTTCTCCGGGATTCCCGCCAGGCGAATCATCGGATGCCGCGGTGTTGGAACCGGGCGCGCGATTGCTGCCCCATTGGCGAGATAGGCAGCCAGGAACTCGTCACCGGTGTAACGGTCTTGATCGAGTTCGACACCTGCAATCCGGTCCCAACGAATCGGCCGCAGTATCGACGAATGGCCGTGCGTGGAACGTATCCACAGCCACTCGGCGTCAGTTCGCCGATCGACATCGCCGTGAAATTGTCGCCCACTGGAGGTTTCGACGACGAGAGAGGAACTCGGTCCGTCGCGGAGTTCTTCCGCCCGGGCGTCGGCTCGGTCGACGGCGAAGGCAACGATGACCAAGAGGTAAAGGCCTGCCGTGTGATTTGTATGCATCGCCAAGATCGCTCGCCAAATAAGACCAATGATGGTGCGATCCTCGTGGAGCAAACCACATGCCCCGCTGTCTTGGCCCGGTCCGCGACGTGTGAGTAACCCATTGTTTCGCTTGAACTTCCATTTGCCGATCCGGCGGTTTGCCGGTCGAACTGCCCTGGTGTTTCCTGTGGTTTTTTTTCACCATGTCGCCATTTCCCAACACCCCCGCCGTGATCTTGGCATGTCGTGGGGCAGCTTTGCAAACTGGCCCCACGACGCATTTGCCATGTCCTGGCCGGCGGTTGTTTCGCAGCATTGCGGCGAGGCGGCAGAGGATGGGGTCAGGTGGTGCGGGCGAAATCGGTTTCCTGCCAGGATTCCGTTGCTTTGTTCCGAATAGAAGAGCAGCCAACATGGCGAGGGATACGTCCGGTTGCCACCCGTCGAAGGCAAGATTATTGGAGAAATGGTCGCATGTCGCCAAGTTCGCACGGGCGGTGGTTTCGTGAGCGGGTCGCCCCATTCTGCAGACCAAGCCTGGCCTTCTTCTGTGCCTGGTGGGTAGCGGTTGCCGGTTCCTACGCCCTCACGGCTGACTCGAGTTCCAGCCATGTGGGTGGGTTTGCCTCCTTCCCGGCTAGCCATGGTAATAGGATCGTTCGCGAAGGGACGGAATTGGTCGGCGTTGTGGGGCATTTTCGGTTGGCGGGCGACCGCATCGCGTTCTTTGCGGCCGAGGGAAACGCACGCTACCTTGTGTTGGAGAACCTGAACCTGCAGAGAATCGGCCAAGCGATCGTTGACGACCCCACACTAATGCAATGGCGGGTGAGCGGGTTGTTGACGGAGTTTCGCGGTAACAACTATCTGTTGGTCCGGTCGGCCGTGGTGGAGTCTGGTCCGGCCGTCGAGGAGCAGGTCGTCCGGTGATAAAGGTTCGTGGGCGCACCATGCACTCTGCGATTTTAGGCAGCATGGGATTGGTAGCAACGGGAGCCGGTGAGACGCTGCGGGCGATTTCGCCAGAAGCGAGCAAGCGTGGGGGTGTCGCTGAGGTGGTCGGCGA
>JAAYEH010000620.1 GCA_012728855.1 Rhodopirellula sp.
ACGCCAGCCAAGGGGAGAGTCTATTACCATGACGAGAAGCAACAGGGACTAACCTGTTGCGTTACGGAGGCAGGAAGTAAGACCTACTATCTGTATCGTTGGGTCCAAGGTAGGCCAGAAAGAGTCCGCATCGCCAAGGTCGGAGAACTCTCCGTCGAACAAGCACGCGATGAAGCGAAGCGGATGATAGGCGAAATCGCCACTGGAAAGAATCCCCAGGTAGAACGGATCGGCAAACGCGGCGAACCGACCGTAGCCGAATCCTGGCAACATTGGCTCACTACCGCCAAGCTCCACAACCGCCGGAAGAACTACCTCGACCACACCACCAAAGCTTACGAACTTTACGTCAAACCGAGGGCGAACCGGCGGCTGTCCACCCTCACCGCCGATGTAATCACCCGCTGGCATTCGTCCATCGCCTCTAAGACATTTCAGCACGGACGCGACGACAAGCGGCGACGTGGCGGTACTGGTGCTGCCAATCACGCACTGGCCGTCCTCGGCTGTGTATTCACCGGCGGTGAGGCTCTCGGCTACAAGGGCGACAATCCCATAGGTGCCGTCAAGCACTTCCCCCAGCACTCGCGCGAGCGGTTTCTGCAAGCCGACGAACTGGCACCATTCCTACGGGCGTGCGAAGCCGAGCCGGAACCGTGGTCCGACTACTGGCCGATGTGCCTCTGGACTGGTGCTCGACGCGGGAACGTCGCGTCGATGAAGTGAAAGGATTTAGACCTCGACCGCGGGCTCTGGTTTCTCTCCGGCGAGGACACGAAGACCGGTAAACCGATAACCATCGTGCTCGCTCCCCCAGCAATGGAAATCCTCTGCCGGCGACGTGCTGAGAATCGCGGCGGTAGTCCGTGGGTGTTCTCGACAAATCACCCGTGCGGGCACGTGCCGCCTGACGTGGGCCACCATTGGGAACGGCTGCTGAATCGTGCGGGGCTACAAGGACTCGTGCCGCATGATCTACGACGTTCGCTCGCGTCGTGGCAGGCTCTTGGCGGGTCCAGTTTGCAGGTCATTGCGAAATCGTTGGGCCATGCGAAAACGTCCTCCACCGAAGTCTATGCGCGACTGCTGACAGATCCCGTGCGGGTGTCCGTCAACGGTGCCGTAGCGGCCATGCTGGCGGCGGCTGAGGGCGGAGGCAACGGCAATGGGTAACTCGCGATGGTGCGTAGGGCTCGACCGCATCCCCGCCAATCTCGCGCCCGAGGATACACGGGCGTATTCGGACAACCAACACAGGCGCCGAGGAATGAGTAACAAAGCGATCTTTCGGGCGGAAGGAATCGCAGTACAGCCATTAAGCAAGCCCGACTCGCCATCGGAGTGCGAGGATCCCTCATGTTCATTGACGGACATTTCCGCATATTGACGGATCGACCGACCGACGGCTAGGCTGTTTTGCATGTTAGTAGGCAGAACGATCTGATGTTCACAGCGGCTGTGATCCCGCATTGGAGAGCACGAAATGGTCAACGCGAAATAATCTCAAAGCTCCGATGGCCAGGGCATGACGGACCAAATGCTGGCCGAAGGAAGACTCTGGCTGTATCAAAGGCTGTTCGATTGGTTTGGCCCACCACTGGGTTCGTTGTACCCAGACAGGAGTCTTCCTCCCCGTAGCGAACTTGCAGAACTTGTGGAGCAAGGCGACGAGGAGTACCGACGGCTGTACTGTATGGCTCCCCCTAAAACGCCGCAACAGTGGCGGGAATTGGCAGAGGCAGCCGGGGTTCGCAGTGACTACGAAAAGGCCGGCCTGGAAGCGGTTATGAACGAACTGGTCGAGCACTTGGTCAGCAAAGGCGAGAATCCATGGACGGGCTTGATCGAGGAACTGACGGGTCTCCTCGAAAGCCTCACCACTGTGCTTGACGAGTTTCCTCCGGTCGATCCGTCAATCAGGCTGGAGCAAGTCGACGCGATCATTAACGACGCCCAACAGCTTATTGAGCGTTTCCCGGCCGATCCGGTCGTGAGAGAGGTGCATGAAACGTTGATGGCGGTCGGCCTGATGGCCCGTGATTTCCGTGTCAAGGCGTCATTGGCGCAGATTATGGTACTGGACAAAGAGGAGGCAGAGGAAGGCAACGTTGACTGCGGCGGGGCCGATGCATCCGAGTTATTCGCTCGTGCCCGAAGCAAATACGGCGACCGAATATTGGAATTGACAGCAAAACTGCGAGTCGCCCGGCAATCCGGTCTCCCTGGTGTGACGACCGGATTCCAGACGTTAGCCGACGGGAAATTCCGGCTCTATCGAGAGATCTTCGATTGGTTTGGGCCAGAAGTGGCTGTACACCATCCGCCCGAAGATGATCAGGATTGCGAGGCGATTCAGGTCGCCGAGCAGCGAGCCGACGAAGAGTTCGGGGGGATGTTTAACCTGGCGCCTCCTCGATCGTGGCAGCAATGGCGTGATCTGGCAGCGGCAGCTAACTGTGCCGATTTAGCATGCGAAGTAACCGGCCTGGAGCGAATCATTAAGCACTTCGTAACGATTGTAGAAGAACAAGAGGCCGATAGCGAGACGAACTGCGAGAAAGAGCCACCGGTAAAACTGCCGAAGAATCCGGACGTGTTGAGACTCGCCGTGCTAATCAGAGAACGGGACGAGGGCCAGACAAATAGGGACGTTGCCCTCGATTTTACAGACGGGGACGAGAAAAGAGCCGCGAACCTCCTTCGTCAACTCCGCCGTTTCCCGAATTTGACGAGCATGGGGCGGACAAGAACGCGGACAGCAAGAAAACAATCGTCGCTAAGTAATACCAAGAATATGGCCGTATTCCAGCTCACGAAGAAAACCGACCAACGGGAGCCAAGAGCGAAACGGCGATAGAAATCTCCCGCGATTCCCCGCGTCACGGCAAGAAACGCGTCAAGTGCCTTTTTCGGCAACTCCGCCGATCTCCACATCTTCTTGACTGAATACTGAGACGTAGGACAGCGGACAGGAGGCGGACAGTCTGTTTGACAGACTGGACGCCTTTTTTGTTTCTTGGACGTTCCTTTCCGGTGTTATCCCCAATCGAACGGAGCGACTATCTACGAGCCATGTCAACCACCCCCCAATCTGATCTGATGAGCCGCAGCGAAGCCGCTGTCTATTTGGGACTCAGGGAGCAAACGTTGGCCTGCTGGGCGACGAACAAGCGGTACGACTTACCCTACGTGAAGTGTGGTCGGCGCGTCTACTATCGGCGAACTCACCTGGAGGCATGGCTTGCCAGCAGGACGGTCAATTCGACCGGGGCACTCGACCACCGCGATTGAGAATCTCCGTCGATTCAAGATCCGGGCGATGATCGTCAGATGCTCCCACCATGCCCAAGACTGCACAACGATCGGAAGAGGAAGTAACGAATTTAGATGCAGGAAGTACTACCACAAGGATCCCAATGATGGCTACTAAGACGAAATCCTCGAAGTCGCGGAAGCAGACCATTTCGCAAAACGGCGTCGATCCGGAAAGCGGTTGGGAGCGCCACCACGTTCGCCTGGACAAAATTCGAACCGATGGCGATACGCAAGCTCGCGTGTCGCTGAACGAAGAAGTTGTTGCCGACTACGCCGAAGTAATGGCGACCCGGGGCGTGGACGCCCTTGGCGACGTGAGCGTCTTTGACGACGGCACACACTTGTGGCCCGGCGACGGGTTTCATCGCATCGCAGCCGCGAAGCGCCAAATCCCCGTGCCGGAGACCATTTCCTGCAGGATTAGATCCGGCTCCCGGGAGGACGCCCAGTGGTACGGCTTCCACGCAAACCAGCGCCACGGTCTCCGACGCACGACCGACGACAAAGCAAGGGCGATCCGCGGTGCGTTGAGACATCCCAATGGCGCTGGGTGTTCTGACCGCCAGATTGCCGACTGGGTCGGCGTAACCGACAAGACCGTCGGAAAATACAGACGGGAACTCGAATCAACTGCGGAATTTCCGCAGTTGGCATGCCGGCAGGGCATAGACGGCAAGGTTCGAAAGGCCAAGCCGGCGACGCAACGAAAGACCTCGTCCCAGGCTTCGGCCGAGAACTTGACCGAGGAGGAACGCCACGGTCTGACCGAGGAAGAGCATGGGGGCAGTCGTGCCGCCCATGCCGTTGACGTCGACGCCGTTGGTGCTGGTGACGTTGGTGCTGGCGGCGTTGCTGTTGATGCCGGTGATAGCGTTGATGCCGATGCCGGTGATAGCGTTGATGCCGATGCCGGTGATAGCGTTGATGCCGATGCCGGTGATAGCGTTGATGCCGATGCCGATGATGCCGATCACAGCAGTGACTTCGCCGATCAGGTAGTTGCCGCTCCATCTGCTCCAGCCCGTGAGCGACTCTACCAGCGCATCGCGGAGTACATCGCCGCCGCTGTGGATGTGCTTGGGTCGCAGCCTGTTGCCAACTGGCTGGAGATGCAAGTCGAACGACTGCGGTGTGAGAACCACCCTCCGCAGTATCATCGCGAGGAGGCGGGAAGGGGCGCCCCATGAGCACTAGCAGAAACGGTGGTGAGACGCCTACGAGCCGCGAGCGTGAAGCCAGCGGATATTGTCACACGGTCGATTCGACGACCACGTAATCATTGTTGAAAAAAGCCACCCGTCCCTGTCAGGCGGGTGGCTTGAAGAGAAGGAGTAACAACCAGTGTCTAGTAGTAATTCTGTCAACCACCGTCGGAACGGTCAAGGCCGTTCCGGCAACATGTCATTCAGGGAGCAAGCGTCCGAGATACTCCCACCCGGCCTTGATCCTTTCGATGACGGCGATTGCGGGACGTTTCCGGCGCTGAGCTGTGCGGAGCTCATGGCGACCGAGGATGCGACCACCTGGATCGTCGAAGATTGCATCGTCGCGGGCCAGGGCGCGGTCGTCGCCGGCCCCAAGAAGACGCTTAAGAGCAGCTTGTCGGTCGAGTTAGCGCTCTCGTTGGCTACTGGACAGCCATTCCTGGATCGTTTTATCGTGCCGGAGCCCAAGCGAGTCGGGCTCATCAGCGGAGAGGGCGCGCGCTCAACGATTCGAGAGACAATCCAGCGCATCGGCGAATTCCGTCGCATCGATCCAATGTCAGTCGACAATTTTTTCGTTACCAAGGGCACTCCCACCTTTGGCGACGCGGAGTGCATGCGGGCGGTCCGGAGTTGGATCGAAACCTACGACATCCAGGTCGCGGTATTCGATCCTCTCTACCTGATGTTGCGGCAGGACACGGCCACCCAGGCCAGTAACCTGTTCGTGATGGGAGCTGCATTCCGGGAGCTGACGTGGCTGTGCGCCGAACGTCAGGTGACACCCATCATCGTCCACCACACGGGGAAAAAGGCAGCGCTGAACCGGCCAGCGGAATTAGAGGATCTCGCATGGGCCGGTATCCAGGAGTGGGCTCGCCAATGGATACTGTTGGCTCGCCGATCGCCGTATGTACCGGGCAGTGGCGAGCATCAGCTCTGGCTCACACTCGGTGGATCGGCCGGCCACAGCAGCCAATGGCGTCTGGACGTTTCCGAAGGCGTGCTGTCGGCGGAGTCGCCGCGATGGTGGCGATCGACTGTGACGGGACATCAGGCCGAGGAAGGTAGCCTTTCCAGCAGGCCTGCAAGTCCACGTGCCAATGTCCAGCAATTGGCCGAGGATAAACAGCGAATCCTGGATACCATCTCGGCCGGCCCCAACACCAAAACCGGCATTCAGAGGCAGACCGGTCTCGGAAACAGTCGTTTTACACGCGCCTGGGGTGGCTTGCTTGCAGACGGAGTAATTGGTCAGGACGTAGCAATAAGCAGAAATAGTCACAGCTACCCATCATGGTGTGTGTTGTGACACCCATTATCTCACTGTCACACTAGTTTAATCAACTGGTATCTCAGTGCATTGCACTGCCGCACCGCCTATATAAATAGGCGGCGGTGCAGCGGTGCAGTAGTGCGATGGAATTAACGCACAAAACGCTTTGAACCGTTTCACCCCTGTCACAAGGTAATTCCATGAACGACAACGTCGAGCAGAGTCTTTCCATCCGACTCAGAGCCATCTACATGCGTAAGTGTCGCCGATACCTCAGAGCTATCCGTAAAGCTAACCCAGACTTCGGCAGCGACTACATCCCAGCATGGGATGGCGGAATAGACCGCCATGGAATCCGGCACTTCTCAATCTGGGACAAAGTGGGTGGGTTTCTCCGAAGCATCGGATGCACCGATGTGGAGCAATATGTCGCAGTCCAGTTTCAACCTGGGCCGGTCCCCCCCGTCGACCTTGTGACGCAAGAGGCGCTGAAGCGATATCGGCACTTTGCGCAAGACAATTATTTGCAAAGGTGCCTGTGGGTTGACTTCAACAGCTTCGTCCGGAACTATCAGACCAGCTGCGCTTGGTACCCCGATCTGCCTGACAGAGATCATTGGATTCGAGTTCTTGTTGACCGTAACTCGGGGCTATCGATCTTGTTTCGTTACTGTTTAGCCATCAGCGAGCGTTTCGACGACATCGCGGATAGATTCTACGACGGGGCGTTGGACGAGTTGCTGACCGCCTCCGGCGGCGCACTCTGTGTAACCACAACTCTGGTGCATCGACTCGTATTTCTTGACCCCGCGTTACCC
>JAAYEH010000621.1 GCA_012728855.1 Rhodopirellula sp.
AGCTGCATGGCCGACCGCGCGCGGTGAGCGGAGCGCCATCGCAGATGTATTAGCGTGACCGCCGAATGCGCATTGAGCGGTGCTGCTGGCGTAAGTCTTGGCTGGCCCGTTGTTTACAAACCGGGGGAAGATAGCGGTGAACGAGTTCGTTGGTTCCACCCTCCAGATCGCGGCCCGCGCGTTGACGGAGCGGGCTGCCCAGGTCCGGCCCGTTGGATGTCGGGCAGCCGACGTTTCAGAAGAATACTCCACTTTCTTACAAACTATCGAAAAAAACGGCTCGGACGAGAGCATACCCCATTCACAACTCCGGCTCAAGAAGCGCGACGTCCCATAACATGTCGCGTATCACGCACGCCCGGGATCACCCTCCACGCGAATACCGCAAAGCAGGGTTTCTTACCCATGACGACGTTTGAAGTGGCCGACTTTCTAAGAAAGTTTTGCAGTAAGTATTGTTTCGGGTTTCAGCCTTTGTTATCGTCGAGTTCGCATAGTGAAGCATTTACCGGCAGTGAAGGCGCTCGACAGGGATTCTCGAGACGCACGGTGCGTGTCGGTCCCGGGGCCAGGCTGCCAAGGAGGACCGTGAATGATCACGCGGAAAGAAATCCTGTATGTTCTTGCACTTGGTGCACTCTGCACCAGCGTAGGGCTCGCACAGCCGGTGCAGCCGGCGGCGCTTCCAGGGACCGCCGTTTGCCCCGTTTTGCAGCAGCCGGTCGGCCCGGCCGCATTCGCGACCATGGATCAGAGCGCGGCCGACACGTTCGTGACGGCTCCCCGCGAGGTCTCGCGTCAGGGCGGAGAGAACTGCGCGACCGCCTTTGCCATAACAGGTCCGTTGCCCTTTACGGACTCCGGCACGACCGAGGGCTACGCCGCGGACCATTACCAGCCATTCTGCGGTAACGGGACGGGCCCGGACGTGGTTTACTCCTTCAACCCGTACGGCAGCCAGTTGGTTACGATCTCACTGTGTGGATCGGGCGATGAAAATGACACCGTGGTATGGGTCTACCGCGGAAACTGCGACGGCTTCCCGATTGCCTGGAACGACGACGACCCCGCGTGCGGCAATTTCAACTCCAAAATCGAAAACATCCCCATGCCTTCGGGATCCATTTATTACATCGTCATCGCTGGTTATGGGTACAGCACGGTGGACTACGTTCTCAACGTAACCAGCGTGCCGCTCGTGACTGGGGCCTGCTGCTTGTGCGACAGTACGTGCATCGAGACGAGCGAGTCAGATTGCACCGACCGGGCCGGCACGTATCGCGGCGACGGGACGTACTGCTGGAGCACTCAGTGCCAGTATCAGCCGCCGCCCAACGACGACTGTCATAATGTCACTCCTGTTACCTTGCTGAACGGCGTGCCGGAGGTGTTCACCGGACACAATGCGTGCTCGACCGGCGATTGCGGGACTCTCCCCGGTCCGCAGGTCTGGATCGCCTTCACCATAACGGAATTCTCCGACCTCGACATCAGTTACTGCGGGAGCTGGCCGCCCCCGACCATTGCATCGACCTGGTTGTTTGACGCCTGCCCCTGCGACGCGGATTACTACTATACCGTGACGAGCGGCTGGGACTGCCCCGACGGCAGCGCAAACTTCTCTGGCACCTGGGAAGGGGTGGCGCCCGGCACCTACTACTACCCGGTGATAACCACGCCGGGCAGCGGGGGGCCCTACTACATAACCGTCACGGCCACTGTGCCGGTCTACGGCGCTTGCTGCCTGTGC
>JAAYEH010000622.1 GCA_012728855.1 Rhodopirellula sp.
ACAATTGAAAGCCCAGCGGGCCTGGGGAAAATCAGATTCACCAGGTCGGGGTGTGGCATGGATGGTTGGGCCAGGCTCCGTATTGAGGCCAAACGCAAAGGGCATTGGTCTTGGGAGCTTGTCGATGGCGCGAAGGTAGGGCTTTGAACCGATCGTGATGCGCTCGACGCAGCCGCGGCTGACCAGTTCCTCAACGTACTTGATCGCCTCGTTGCGGTGAATGCCCAAACCGGCGGCGATGTCCTCGATGGAACAAGGCCGACGCTGGAGCATTTGCCCAACCGTGTCGCGCGTGGCCGTGAAATCCAATTCCGCATGCACCCCGCGATAATCGGCGATTACCTCCGCGGGCGGATCGAATTTGCCGGCAATTTCCACCATTCTCGAATGCTCAACCATTACGGCATAGTCCTCGGCAGTGGGACGAGTTGCCGTATTAAGCTGCACCCGGTCGGGCCTGATTCGGCGGACGCAATCCGCAATTCGGCCTGTCTCGCTGTCGATGGCGGTGTGGCCGGCAAGGACAAAAACCTCCAGCCAAAGCCGGCCGGGGTATTCGGCGCGAAAGTCGATCAGTCCCTGTAGCATCTGCTCGAACGAGATGCTTTCGTGCGGCCGGTTCACCGCCTGGAACATGCTGCTACTGCCGGCGTCTAGCGAGGGAATCACCAGGTGGGCATCCATGAGCTGCCGGCGAACCTCATCCTGCCACAACATCGAGCCGTTCGTGAGCACGGCGACGGGGACATCCGTAATCGACCGGATGCCGGCAATCAGCTCGCCCAGCCGGGAGTAAAGAGTCGGCTCTCCGGATCCGCTGAGAGTGATGTAGTCCGGTTTGGCCACCAGCCGGTCTTTCAGTTCCGCCAGAATTTCATCCAGCGGCGCCCATTCGCGGCGTTGGGCGGTCTTGTTGGTCGTTCGGCCAAGCTGGCAGTAGATGCAGTCGTAACTGCACGTCTTGAAAGGAACCAGATCCACGCCCAGCGAACGTCCCAGTCTTCGCGACGGCACGGGGCCAAAGATAAAACCCATGAGCAACCTCATTCACTGCAGGGCTTGGCGTCTGTGGCGCATCCCTGCCGCAACATGGCGCAATTGACGACTCAGCAAAGCTTCTTTGCCCCGGAGTATGCCTCTTCGACTCGCAGGGCGGCAGCGGCGTGTCCGGGATGCTGCGAAGGATTCCACGTCTTCATGTGATCAAACACCTCGCCGCTTGTGTGATATTCCAGCGCGCCCTTAATCTGGTATGCCTTGCCCTTTTTGCACCGGAACAACAGCGAGCCCTTGCCTCCGGCCAGGAGGTTGCGGCGGGTCTTGTCGAAGTAGTTGTCGGCGACAACCAGGCGGTCATCGCCAAATGCGCTAACACAGGTGGCGTAGATAATGTTGGGCGCGCCGTCGGGGCCTACCGTCGCCAGAATCACCGGGCCGTCACGATCCTCCCACGCTTGTCGCACATCATCGGGCAAAGCTGTCATCAGTTCTTTCCTTTAGCACGGTCAAATAGAACTCACATCAATTGCAGGAATAGGCTACAACGCGTGTGCCAGAGGCAATCAGCAATGTCAAGCGGCGCGCAACACCTTTTGCCAACCATTGTTACATCAAAACGTGCCTTTTGTGGCCGGCGATTCCAGTATTGCATCCTGCAATACTGGAGGAGGCGATAAGATTGCATGATGCAAGCTTACGAGTTATCATCCGCCTAAGCGAGGATAATTCATGAGCGATCATCAAGTCGACAGCCGGCAGGACGTGATACTTGACTCCATCAACGAGGGCGTGTTCACCGTTGATCTTGACTGGCGGATCAGCACCTTCAACAAGGCTGCCCAGCGGATTACCGGTGTTGCGCCGACAGACGCGATTGGCAGGCCCTGCTGCGAAGTGTTTCGCGCCAACATCTGCGAAACCGCCTGTGCTCTTAAGAAGACGTTCGGCACGGGCAAACCGGTGGTCAACGCGATGGCCCACATCGTCACCACCGGCGGCGACCGAGTGCCAATACGCATTTCGACCGCCCTGCTCAAGGATTCCAACGGGCAGGTAATCGGCGGCGTCGAGACGTTCCAGGATCTCAGCCAACTGGAGCAATTGCGAAAGGAGCTTCAGAGCCGCTACACCTTCGAGGATATAGTCGGGCGAAGCCCCGCCATGATGAGGCTCTTCGAGATACTCCCGCAGATCGCCGCCAGCAGCAGCACCGTATTGATTGAAGGCCCCAGCGGCACGGGCAAGGAGCTCTTTGCGCGTGCGGTTCACAATCTCTCGCCGCGTAAGAAACGGCCGTTCGTTGCGGTCAACTGCGCCGCCCTGCCCGACACGCTGCTGGAGAGCGAGCTTTTCGGGCACAAGGCTGGGGCGTTCACCGACGCGCGACGCAACAAGCCCGGGCGTTTCGCACTGGCGGACGGCGGCACGATCTTTCTGGACGAAATTGGCGACATCTCCCCCGCGATGCAGGTTCGGCTGTTGCGCGTGCTTCAGGAGCGGGTGATTGAACCCCTCGGCGGCGTCGAGCCGGTCAAGGTGGACGTGCGTGTCGTAGCCGCCACCAACAGGAACCTTTCTGAGCTTGTGAAGGATGGAACCTTCCGCGAAGACCTGTTCTATCGCATCAAGGTGATTCATCTGAAGCTGCCGGGCCTGCGGCAGCGACGTGAAGACATTCCGCTGCT
>JAAYEH010000623.1 GCA_012728855.1 Rhodopirellula sp.
ACCGCAGCTTATCAGCCATCAGCCAGAATGGCACATTGTGAACGCTTGCGCGCCTTTTTGTCTCCAGATTTCGCAGATTTTCGCAGATTCGATTGGCCTGCGGTCGGGCGCACGCTTGCGTTCCGGCTGCACGTCCGCGCGTACGTTCAACTAGCTCCGTCCTCCGTCCGGTTCTGCTTCTGCCACGCTTCAACCACCGGCTTCCATGTGAATTCGGTGTCCCCCCCAGCACACCAGTTCTCCCAGAATTTCGGGTCCTCGGAATCGGGTCGCTGCCAGTCCCGCAGCTCGCGAATTTCCACAAGGACTGGCACAGGCGTAGCCCAGCCCAGCAGAATAACCTGCCGAGTCGGCAACGTGGGAAGTTCCTTCAGCAGCCCGCCAAGATTGTCCGGCACCAATTTCTGCACGAGTTCCTGGTCTCGGTCATTGACAATTCTGTGCAGCAAGAACGTATTGCACTGAGCGAGAACTGTGGGGGAGAGCTCGTACGGTCGCTGGGACGAGAGGACTAAGCCCAGCCCGAACTTTCGGCCTTCGCGGGCGATACGCTCGAAGACTTGACAACACACACTGGCCGCGTCCTGATCTTCAAGGCTGCTTTCGTAACGTTTGATGAAGGTGTGGGCCTCTTCCATGACGAGCACGGTTGGCAGCGTGTTGCCCGTAACCTTGCGGAAGCGTTGAAGAGCCTCAAAAACCATGCGCGCCGTCACTGCCGTGACGATGTGAACGATCTCGGAGGGGACCAAGGACAGGTCGATGATGCTGAGGCTGCCTTTGTCCGGTGCGCTGCCACCGACGTAGTCTGTCAGCCATTGTTCAAGGGTTACGTTCGCGCAGTCTGCGATAATAGGCTTCATCTGCGCGTCCTCCAAGAGGTTTCTCAGACGCATCAGAAGCGTTTCAACGTGTTCCGATACGTTCATTAACTCCGCAGTGGCCTCGACGCTTCGCAGAAGTGATTCGGGGGTGAACGGGCGCGGCACGTCGGCATCGACAGGCACGAAGTCCGATTCGGCGCCGCCGAATGCCGAATGTGCGCTGCTCGCCGCCTGGAGCAGCCGATCGATTTCGTGGCGTGTGAAGTCGTAGTGGGGGTACTGCTGACGACGCGGCCGGCATAGCTCTTCCAAGTAATTGACCAGAGCCCCGAGCTCGCGTGCCTCGTTCCCCTCTAAAGCAGCGAGGTCTGGCTCCAGGCCCCTCTTCCACTTCTCAATTTTCTCGAAAAACGACTTCGGCTTCGGGAATGTACCCCACGGGCTGCCGCAGTCCTTCTCGGCTCGGATGGTAACGACCATTGTGCGAAGAAATCGACGGAGGTCGTGTACCCTGCTCTGAGGCGGGTCGGTGCGCTGGTCCCGGACAAGGCGCAGCGCTTCGATTAGCGTGGGCTTCTGCGTCTTAGCGCTTGCCTTCGTGAACGCGATCCACTCCGCGCTGTTCCAGAACCATAGCGGGACTTGCAGAGCTTGCGCTTCCTGGGTGGGATCGACCTTGAAGATGCGTGCTTTCAGCGGCGGCGCCGGCGAATCGAACGCACGGCTGTATTCCCCGTTGGGGGCCGCCTGCGAATTGAACGCGCGGCTGTACTCCCCGTTGGGGTCCAGCACGATGAAGCGCGCTGCTGGAATAGCAGCACCTCCGCCACTCCGGCGGTGATCGCAAGCAGATTCCAAACACCATCGGATCAAGCCTGCGACCGTGCAGGTTTTCCCACTTCCGGTATTGCCGAGAACGGCTAGGTGACGCCCAAACAGTTTGTCGGGATCAACGGAGATTCTGCTCCCCCCGGCGAGTGGGGCCCTGCCGATTTGCACTCGGGCATCAACTCCGCGTCCCTCCACGATGTGGCGCAACTCGTCGCGGGTTGGCAACAGCACCGCGTCGCCCACGGTGGGAAACAACCGGACACCTCGCTCGATCTCCCACGCCGCGTCGTCCGTGTCGATGCGACGAAGCGTCGCGACCGGTAGCACTTTCATCTTTCGGACAGGGTACGGAAGATCAACAAGGCCAAAGTCCTTCAGCCCCAGCCGCTTGGGATAAGGTGCGTTCTCGATCCCGAGCCATGCAACCAAACACAGGATTGAGCCGATCTCATTCGGCACGAGAACGTAGCCGCCGATCCGCGGGAATGGCGCTGGGTATCCTGCATTGAGCGCCGTTGAGGCTGGAGCATCGGTGTCGAGTAGGACCGTGAACTCGTTCGGTGCGACGCCCACGACCGTTCCTAGCGTGCGATGTTCGGCATGTTCAATGGGCGTGGTCATGCCAGTTCTCCGCTGCCGGCCGCAGCTTGCGGCTCTTCAGCTTGAGCCGGCGTCGCGGCCGGTGTCTGGCCTCTGCGTTGCAGCAAAGCAGACTGGCGGGCGCGGTTCGAGTCAAGCGCCGGCTTAGGCAGGTAGTGCCGAACCAAGGTTATGAGATCGCCAAAATGGGAGCCAAGTAAGATCGTCATCTGCGAGATGTCTCCGACGTGCTTGCAGAACCGACTGACACGCCCACCGGGATCACTAAAAGAAATGATCACTAGGTGGCTCGATGGAATCGTAAGCGCGTCGCGAATAATGCGGTTGATGTGGTCGTCGCCGAAACCATAGCCGAACGTCACTAGCACGGAATTCGGTCGGCACACGGCGGCCGCGAAGTCGCGGAGCAACTCAGCGTAGGGGTAGCTGAGCGTTTCAATGTCTTTGGCCGGATTGGGGTATACGAGCACGCTGTCGAATGGGTTATCGGGAACGTCCGGGTGTGCTTCACTGGCCCCGAACGGCAACATGCAGCGCCTAATTCTGGAACCGTCGGTGCGCCAGTCGAGGGAGCCGTGCAGCTTGGTAAGCCGAACCACACCCTCCAAATAGCGCGGCTCTCCCCGGATTCCGGGAGGGTTGTAGTGCATGTCGATGTTCAGCCGCGATGCCCGGAAAACGGGTTCGACCGCGCCGACAAATCGATCGATGATTCGGATGCCCGCACGGTCGCACCCGAACTCAACGAACCGATCGTAGTTTGTGGTGAAAATGTGAAGGCGGTCCCGTGTGCCGGCGCGCGATGCGAAGCTGAGCAGGAATGAAGCGAGCAAGTCCAGGGCTCCGTTGTCGGCAACGGATCGGACCTTAGCCAGGAAGCTTTTTTCGCCCTTGAGAACGGATTTCAGTAATTGCATCATCTGCCGGTTAATCTCGTCCCGCAGCGCATTGGCTCGTCGGTCCCCGGCGATGCGTAACCCCTCGTGAAGCGCGATAGCGGCTCGCAACTGGTCCTCGATATTGGGCTTGCCTCGACCCGCGGCCTCTGCGGACCGCTGGGCTTCGGCATCTATCGCCGCGCGGAATTCACCGCTAAACGTGGCTGACGCCATACTAGCTGACGTTGCCTCGGCCACCTGGCCCAAGGCGATTGGAAGGCCCGTTCCAACGAGCAGTGCCAAGTGTTCAGCTTGAAACAAGGAGCAGAGCCACGGCTCAATGGCGCGGCGGTCCTTCAGCACAGTCTTGGCATCAGGCTTGGGTGCATCGTTAGACGCGTAGTGCGGCTCTGGGTCGGCTAGTTTAGCCAGGTGCTTCGCCAAGCCGCTCTCTTGTCCGTGCGATTGGTCATCAGTGGTCATCAGTTAAGGCTCTCACTTACGCGGTACTTAATGTTGAAGATAGGCGACTCTGGATTGAAAACGAAATTCTCTAGCACGTCAATTACCTCGGCGACCAACAGTATCGGCGTCACCTCGCTGACGTGGGCGTTGTGCTCGGCTACCGCGCTGTGTAGGCCATTCTAAATGACACCAGCAATTAAACAGGGTACGAAACGGGGACGCGTACGGGGCTAGTTGGTCGCGCGGATGCGTTGGGTGGCGAGGAGAAGCATGCGGTCTTGCTGTGCGCTTTGCATGCGACGTCGGCCACGGGGGGCCGACGCTACCTTGCGTTCGCTGGCGCTTCGGGCTCGGATCAGAACGCACTGCGGACACAGTGGACGTTCGGCTTGGGCCGTGGGCGGGGGCTCGAATTGCGCTGTGCCGAGGCCTCGGGTTACGCTGTGGCGGGGCCTCGAAT
>JAAYEH010000624.1 GCA_012728855.1 Rhodopirellula sp.
AGAACTTCAGGTCGTCCAAAAGCTGCTTCTGATTGTCCGCCAGGAAGCGCAGCGCGTCGGTTTGTTCGACGGCGCCGATTGAATGGCCGACCGAGATCACGTCGTATGTTCCACGGATCAAGCCGATCTGGCGATGCAGAAACGCCATCAGGTCCGCGTGATACCTTGTCTCCCCAAGAAACTCCTTACGCCATCAATGTGGTGAAAGGTGATCCGACCGCTGCGACCTCCGGGTCATGAGACGCCTCAGAGATCTTCCCGCAAATCGTTGTGTGGAAAGGAAATAGCGATACCATCACGGGTTACGTAACCCATGCTGACTGTGCCATGTTTATCATGTTCACCATGTTTTGCAATATTTGATGTACAAAATGATGTACAGTCCCAGGCGATTATTGCGAGTGCTTTTGGGCTACCAGATGGTGGCCATGATTCAAGATTGTCTCGGGCGAAAACAGCGTCCCAACTTGGCGCAGCAAGTCCTTGCCCAGCTTGCCAGCGGCCTCTGCCAGCCGGCGCTTTTGGGACTCGTTCAGGATGAGTCTCTTGTGGCCGAGCTTCTCGCGCAGAACGCGGTTTTCCGTCCGTAGGTACTCGCTAGCTTCCTGCTGTTGCCGGTTCATCCAGCCAGCAAGGGCCACATCAAAGATGGTCCGTGGTTCCAAATCATAACCTTCACGCCAGACAAGCGAGCAAGCATCCGTTGATCTCTTCAAGTCGGCGATCCTACTATGTTCACTTCGCACTTCGGCCTGCATGTCGAACACCTGGAAATTGACGACCTTCAGCAATGTGTCGCCGAGGTCGATCAATCCGCAATAGAGGAGCGACTGGAGCTAATTCGTAACCTGTTTCATTTTCCTCCGCCGGGATCAGACCCCATTGCCGGCCCCGTCGATCCAGAAGAACTATCCTGGGCTGCACGCGTGTCTATCGGGATGGACAGGTTAATCGACGACTTTCGTCTTAGCGGGTTAGCCTACTACTATCGAGGACGCCCCGGAACTCTGAACGAGCGTCTGGGATGCAGCCTTATTGTCGGCAGCAGCCTTCTCACTGGGCGGGGAGTCCCTATCGCCGGGGAGTTTGACCTCAAAACATGCGCCGCAATGCTCATTATGGACCGCCTTGGGGCCGGCGGGTCTTTCGCTGAGTTGCACCCCGCTGACTTTGCTGATGGCTTTGTTTTGGTCGGCCACGATGGGCCTCATCACGTTGGCATTGCCAACGGCCCCCCGGTGCTCAGAGGCCTCAGCGTTTTGCACGGCAAGGCGGGTCGCGGCCCCAGCGTGGAGTTCGCCATCCGGAACGGCCCTATAACTATGTTTGGCCTGACCCAGACCATGAACGGCCAGTTCAAGTTCGTCCTGGCCGAGGGGCAATCGCTGGCCGGATCTATTCCAGCCACGGGCAACACCAACACCCGTGGCTGCTTCCGGCCTGATATCCGGACGTTCATTGAACGATGGAGTCTGGCCGGTCCCACCCACCACTTCGCCCTCGGCGTCGGCTGGAAGATACCCGTGCTGGAAAAACTTGCCGGTACGCTCGGCATCCCATGCCAGGTGGTCGCTAGGGAAAGCGGAGGCCAAGACTGATGTGGCGACGTATCGTGCTTGAGGTGTCACTCAAGCCCTTTTTCCTTGATGATGCCCGTCAGCATCAGCTTGTTGCTCGAACAATCTTCACCCAGTGGCGCAGCATTATTGATCAAGCCGATCAACTGGCAGTGCTAATCTGGGCGGCAGACGGTTCTGAGATTCTCGACTACCGAGGCCACCTGGATCAGTCACTGGAATGGGCTCGCTATATTGGCGGGGCTAACCCTAAAGACTACGTGCCAGGCGACCCTGATGGAAAAGCCCTTCACAGCCGGCCAGCCATGTAGGACCCACCACCGCGCTTACCTCCTCCGCAAGATCGCCTGGCGCATCCAGGCCAACGCCGAGGGCGACCTGTCGGAACGTGCCCGCAAGCGGGCGGCCGAGCTGGCCAACGACGCCGACGTGCGGGTCATGGCCCCCAAGACGATCATCTGCCCGCCGCAGGGCGGCACATCCGTCACCGTGACGCGCCAAGCCCCGGCCGGCCGCGACAAGTCCAGCGACCCGCGCCTGCCGGCCCCCGGCTCGGTCATCATCCGCCAGTACAAGGGCAGGACCATCCGGGCCATCGTCCTCGAAGACGGCTTCGAGTGCGACGGCCAGCGGTTCCGCACCTTGACCGCCCTGACCAAGCAGATCACCGGCAGCCACATGAACGGTTTCCGCTTCTTCCGTCTGGGAGTCCAGCGATGAGAAAGAGCCGAGCAAACAAGCCCACCGCGGCAGCCAAGTCAACCACCCGCTGCGCCATCTATACCCGCAAGTCCACCGAGGAAGGCCTCGAGCAGGAGTTCAACTCGCTGGACGCCCAGCGCGAGGCCGCCGAGGCCTACATCGCCAGCCAACGGGCCGAAGGATGGACGGCCCTTCCGACGCGATACGACGACGGCGGCTTCACCGGCGGCAACATGGACCGCCCGGCCTTGGACCGGCTGCTGCTGGACATCGACGAGGGCAAGGTCGACTGCGTGGTCGTCTACAAGGTGGACCGCCTGAGCCGGTCGCTGATGGACTTCGCCAAGATGATGGAGACCTTCGACAAGCGGAAGGTCTCGTTCGTGTCGGTGACGCAGCACTTCGACACCAGCACGTCGATGGGCAGGTTGATCCTGAACGTGCTGCTGTCGTTCGCTCAGTTCGAGCGCGAGATTATCAGCGAGCGCATCCGGGACAAACTCGCGGCTCAGGCTCGCAAGGGCAAGTGGACCGGCGGCATCCCGGTTCTCGGCTACGACGTGGACCGCAGCGGCCCCAGCCCCAAGCTGGTGGTCAACGCCAAGGAGGCCACCCGCGTCCGCGAGATATTCCGGATGTACCTCCAGGAGGCGGCGTTGCTGCCGGTGGTGCGGGAGCTGGCCAAGCGCGGCTGGCACAACAAGCAGCGGCTCACCAAGAAGGGCCAGGAACGCGGCGGCCGCCCGTTCGACAAGTCCAGCCTCCACGTCCTGCTAACCAACCCCATCTACGCCGGCAAGATGCGGTACAAGGACGAGCTGCACAAAGGCGAGCACGAGGCCATCATTGACGAAAAGACCTTCGAGAAGGTCGGCAAGCAGCTCAAGGTCAACGGGCGAACCGGCGGCACGGAGGTCCGCAACAAGTACGGGGCACTGCTGCGCGGCCTGCTGAAGTGCAAGAGCTGCGGCACTGCCATGGTGCATACGTTCTGCGGTCGGCACCTGCGGAACTTCCACCGCTACTACCGATGCACCCACGCGATCAAGAACGGCCGTGAACGGTGCTCTTCGGGCACGATTCCCGCCGGCGAGATTGAGCGCGTCGTGGTCGAAGAGGTGCGGGGCCTGGCGAAGGACGACGCCTTGCTCGCACAGGTGCTCGCCGACGCTCACGCGGCCATCGACGCGGAGATGACGGCCGTGCGTCAGGAGCGAGACGAGCTTGTCCGCGACCGCAAGCGATACCACGACGAGCTTCATCGGCTCGTGACGGGCGGCGCGGCCATGGGCGACGCGACGGCGCGCATCGCCGACCTGCACGCCCGGCTGCTGGAGACTGACAAGCGCCTGCCGGTTGTGGAATCGCGCATCGGCGAGCTGGAGTGCCAGACGGTTTCCGAGGCGGAAGCCCGTGCGGTGTTCGCCGACTTCGACGGCCTGTGGCAAAGCCTTATCCCGCGAGAGCAGGCTCGACTGCTCAAGCTGTTGATCTCGACCGTCGAGTACGACGGCGACGCCGGCACCGGCGGGCGCGCCATCGTTCTCGTGCCGCACCATCTTCCCGACGGGCGGGTCTGGGCGGGCACCGCCCCGGCCGTGGTGCCGCTGTCACTGGTGCTGTCGATGGAGGGCGACCAGTTGGCCGTGGACGCTACGGCCGTCATCGAGATCATCCGCGCCGCTGACGACCGTGCCGAGAAGGCTGATGAGATCGCTCTGGGGCCGACGGGCAAGAAGGTGGTCCGCCAGCAGGTGAAGGCCGAGATCAAGTCGCTGCTGACGGATGGCCGTGCAGCTCCGCGTACCGCTCGGCCAGGTCGCCCGTGGACATCTCGTCCAAGGCGGCGAGTTCAGCGGCGATGTCGCTCATTCCGTGGCTCCTTCATCAACATGGTTCCGAGACTTGGCCCGTTAAGTTCTTGGACGTTCTGAAGATGGACGAGGTCTGAGGCGAGATTTCCTAGCCAAGGAACGGTGGAACCTGAGCTTTCCGCAGAGCCGGCGCTCCAGCAGAGACCACCACCTGATAACCCGTGCCCGCGAGTCTCTCCGGCCGGGAGAGACTTTGGCGAAATCGGCCGGTTGCAGCCGTCCAGGGCCGGTGCTCCGGTTATCTCGGCTGGCGGGGCAGAGACGCGGGCCGGGCGGCGGCAGGATCGTAACCCCTTTGCGGAAGCCGCGTAGGAAACGCGAACGCCGCCGAGGGTCTCTCGACGGCGTTTCGCGTGAACCGTGGGGCCGCTGCCGTTTGCAGCGTCCCTTCCACTAGTGTGTGCGCAACATAAGTCAGGGGAATATGTTGCATGCCAGAATTTCCGCATTACCGCGCCCCAGCATGCGGTCTCCTGTGTCTCTGACACGGCCGGATTTATGGCACTTGCCATCTTCGTAGCGACGCCGCTGAATGTGGCTCGCGGATTGCGATGACCTGTGGTCGGTCTGCCGCGATGGCTACGAGATGGAGAACATCATGCCTATCGATCCGGACAAGATGACGGAAGAAGAACAGTTCCGCGAGGTAGCAAGAATTCTCGCGATCGGACTGCTGCGATTGCACAAGGACAACAAACTTAAGCGGGCGGCGCAAATGGCGAAAGCGAAACGCGATGCCAAACGGAACCCGACATCCAGCGCAGGCACGAATGATCCACCAACGCAATAAACATGTCAGTGGGTGCTTCTCAGTTGATCGTGCCAAGCCAATATTCGGCCAGGCGGTAACCGGCCCACGCCGCCATCAAGCCGAGGACATTGTTGAGAGTGAAGTTGGCAATCCCGTAGCCCCACTGATCACCGTTGAGCAGTGTCAGCGTCTCCCAACCAAAGCTGGAAAAGGTGGTGAACCCGCCCAGCACGCCTACAAGTAGAGCCAGGCGGTACTCCTCCCGGACGAAGAACGGTCCGACGAGGGCAACGTTAAGGATGCCGATGGCAAAGCAGCCCAGAACATTGACCGTGAGCGTCCCCCACGGGAATGACTCGTTTCCCCACCGCTGCATCCACTCACCGACGAAGTAGCGCAGCAGCGTCCCACCTCCACCACCCAAAGCGATCAGGAAGACTTTGTACATACGCGTCACCATCCTGCTGTCGTGAAATAAAAAAAACCCACACGCGATTGCGGTGGGGCATCGGGGGCAAGCGGTTTATAGATACCCCTACCGCGTCTGTGCTGGTAGGAGTCATCAGGCTACATGGCCGGTTTCAGGGCGAACTCCATCGCCACAAGTTTGGCAGGATTGTAACGATGCTATCGGCGATCGACAATCACTTAGCTAGAGCAGAATCGCTGCAAGTACGCCACCACCCGAACGGGCAGTTTTCTTTCAGATCGCGGGCTTTTTTGCGCAGGATGCAGCCGCAGGTTCCGGGGGTGCCTTGGCCGTTGCCCTTCATCGATTCGAGCATAGGGCCGCAGGTATGGACGTCGCCGTTCTTCCACACCGCATGCCCGCCCGGGCACCGGCGACAGACATTCAATCGGGCTTCGACCTGCTCGTCGGTGGCGCGGTGGATGCCGAGGCTGGTCCTGGCCACGCTGCGGGTGGCGCGGGCGGCGCTGCCGATGAGGTTGACGACTTGGCGGGTCCGGAAAGGCCGGGGCTTCGATGGCGGTACGGTCTGCCAACGGCGGCACAGCTCGAGGTATGCCTGCGGGTCGATCCAGTAGTGGTCGTCGTCGACGCGCCGGGCATGACGCAGCACATCGTCCACGTAACCGGACGGCCGTATCTTCGCCTGTTCATACAAAGCCTGGAGCGATCGCTTCAGCAGCGCCATCACGGAGCCTCCGGCAAGTCTGAGAACGTCAGGTCGAAGCGATACCACGCCCCGACGTGATAGAGCGGGTCGTTGGTCGTGGCGCTGATGCTCAGCGTGTGCTCACCGGCGGCCAGGACCCTCTGCTGGGGCGGCTGGGGGTTGGAGACCACCGGTCCCATGCCGCCTTCGCAGCCCTGACCGCCGCCAGGGGCGTGGGCGGAACCGACGAGCTGGCCGTTGACATAGAGGCTCATCAGTTCGAAGAACGGATCCTGCGTCTCACCCTGGCCGGACCAGTTGACGGTCATGAGCGTGGCACGCGGCACGAAGATGCGGGCAGTGGCGGTCGCGAACTGGGTGTAGGGGTTGTGGTTGGCGCAGTTGTCGTCGTCTTCCCAGTCCAGCCGCAGCGAGCGGCCGTTGTTGAAGATCGACCAGGGGCTGGCGGGCACGTCGCTGGGGTGGTCGTAGGCGCGGTGGGCCCCGTTCTGGCCGCCATTGATGAATCCGCTGTCGGTGAAGCTCCACTCCTGCGTGAACTCGGGGGCGCAGACGTCGCATGAACTGATGACCTCGACCAGCCGGTGCGTCCAGGTGGGGCCGGGCGGATCGGGCTGGGCCTGGTGCATCACCTGCCAGCACGAGTCGTCGTCGAGACGGAAGACCATGCCGCGGATGTCGCAGGGCACGATGTTGAAGACGCCGCAGACGTGGTTCTCGCGCACCCAGCCGCCGAGCTCGTCCGTCTCGCAGTTGCGCAGCTGATAGAAGTTCTCCTCCGGCAGCGGCGGCCACCAGGGTGGAGGCGGGTCCACGTCGCCACCACCGCCGCCCCCGCCCCCGGAGGCGCAGTCGAAGCAGTTGGCGTAGGTGTTGTTGATGCGGGCGATGAGCGAGCCGACGGGGATGTCCTGCACAGCGTCGGATGGATCGACGTAGTAGCAGGCATCGCCGCGCCGGAAGTAGGTGACGTTGGCAGGGGGCGGGGGTGGGGGGATGTCTTCTTCGAGCACCCACAGGTCCTCGGCGGCGGCGACGTTCTGGCCGTCGCAGAGGTGGGCCTTGATGCCGCGCTCGGGGTGCTCGGTGCGTTCGCCGCACTGGCAGGTGTCACAGTCGACGTACTCGTCGCGTGGGACGACCACGTGGGCATCGAAGGGGATGCGGCTGGGCTGCGACCTCCGGGTTATGAGACGCCAGAAGTCGATTTCCCTAAGTTCTTGATTAATAAGGAAATAACGGCAATGCCGAAACTTACGTCATGCCAGACTAGCTTACCATCTTCA